>WQUF01000137.1 GCA_009785875.1 Oscillospiraceae bacterium
TATTATATATATTTTTTACATAAAACACAATCTAAGGAGTTAAAAAATGGTTTTAGACGAGCATTTAAAGGATTTTAAAAAAGAATTTAAAGAATATTTAAAAAATAAGAACCCTGATTGGAATATAAAAAAAGTTGAAATTCATTCCATGAGAGCTTTTTTTGCATATAATGATGATGTAGATATTTTATTTTGGGAAAGTTTATTAGATGAAGAATCTTTAGATAAAGCTAAAGAAAGAATCCTTTCATATCTATCAAATGAACTTGATTTTAATGCAGCATTAGTCTACACAGACGAATATTTCAGTGACATGAAAGCTTTAAAAGATTTTTTCGATGAAAGATATAATGGAGTAGAAAACCTTTTAAATCAAGAATATAAATATATTCAGGAAATATATAAGATATCAAAGGATGCTTTGGATAAAATAAATGGGAATGCAGACTATGCTTATTCTGAGAAGTGTTATATAAAAATTTTTGAGAATATGATCAATGGAAAGAAATTCACGCTAAAATGCAGCGACAAAGTGATCATATATTTTATTAAGAAAATAGCAATTGATTATGGAAAGGAAAACTTGATAAATGCCCTGAAAGCTACAACCTTGTATATCAAATACTTATATGAAAAGACAAAACATAAACTAAATAATTTAAGAAAAGCATGTGAAGATATATCTTTAGAATATAATTTAAATATTTCATTTAAAGATGATATTTTTAATGGAATTAATTTTAATAACTTTGAAAATTCATATATTTTTCAAGGGAGTCCAAAATATTACGATGTGATTGGAGCTATTTTAGATCTTGATTTTGTCACATGGAAAGTGAGGCAATATTCTAACCAAATTAAAGAGGGGGATAGAGCTTATATTTATTTATCCGGCGAGGATCCTGGAATAATCGCTAAAGGTATAGTGAGCTGTAGCCCTGAAGCTAATTTTTCAGATGCCTTTGATCCATATATAATCTCAGATAATTTTCGCTATACAAATGATAAAACTGTTGATATCAAGATTACAAATAAATTCGTAGATAAAAAGATATCAAAAGACTTGCTATTATCAGATGAGCATTTAAAGAATTTAAAGATAATCTCTGAGCCAAACAAGACTAATTATTTAATAACATCAAAACAAGCTGATATATTTAATAAAATGATAGATGGTACATACTTTAAAAAAGATCCTAAAAAGCCGTATTCAAGAGAAGATTTTTTAAAAGATGTGTACATAGATGAAAGCGATTATGAAGATTTAATGCATCTATTGAAATATAAGAAGAACATAATAATAGAAGGTCCTCCAGGTGTCGGCAAGACATTTGCAGCAAAGAGACTCGCTTATTCAATATTAGGAAACTGCGATGAAAGCCATATCATGATGGTTCAATTTCACCAAAGTTATAGCTACGAGGATTTTATCATGGGATTTAGACCAACTAAAGATGGCTTTGAATTAAAGGAAGGACCGTTTTATAATTTTTGCAAGGAAGCAGAAAAGTGTCTAGATGAAGATTATTTTTTCATAATAGATGAGATAAATCGCGGGAATTTGAGCAAAATATTTGGAGAACTTTTAGTCTTAATTGAAAATGATAAACGAGGGGAAAAATTAAGGCTCATTTATAGAGGGGAATTATTTTCAGTGCCGAAGAATCTTTATTTGATAGGTCTCATGAATACAGCAGATAGAAGCCTTGCTACCATGGATTATGCTTTAAGGCGCAGATTTGCTTTTTTTCAGATGAAACCTGCTTTTAATAATGAGAATTTTAAAGAGATGATCTTAAAATCAAATAATGAGAATTTAAATAGATTAATAGAGTGCATCGTGTCCTTAAACCAATTGATAAGGAGCGATGAATCATTAGGGGAAGGTTTTGAAATTGGGCACAGCTATTTTTGCACGGGAAAAGATTTTACAATTTTTAATTTAAGAGCTCTGATTAAATACGAATTTATCCCTCTAATAAAGGAATATTGGTATCTTGATAGAGCTAAAATCGATAAATGGACGAAAAAACTTTATGATTCTATAGAATAGAAAAGGGGATGAACTTTTTTAAATATGGCTTTGAAAAATGATCAAATTTCATTATTTGATTATATGGAAAAATTAATAATTGAAAAGCCAATCAGAGTAGAATATTGGGATTCATTTAGATTTGTTGATTTATTTGCAGGAATTGGTGGAATTAGAATTGGTTTTGAAAATGTAGGTGGGAAATGCGTATTTTCTTCCGAGTGGGATGATATGGCGTGTAAAACATATGAGGCTAATTTTGGTGAAAATCCTGCAGGTGATATTACTAAAATAAAAGCTGATGATATACCAGATTTTGATATTTTGCTTGGTGGATTTCCATGCCAACCATTCAGTATAATAGGTGGTAAAGAAGGCTTTAATCATGAAACTCAAGGAACATTGTTTTTTGACATTGAACGCATTTTAAAAAGGAAAATGCCACCAGCTTTTATGATTGAAAACGTCCGCAATCTTACAGTACACGACAATGGAAATACATTTAAAGTGATTATTAGCCATTTAAAATCACTTGGATATCATGTTTATTCTAAAGTATTAAATGCACTTGATTTTGGTGTTCCACAAAAAAGAGAGCGTATTTTTATCTGTGGGTTTCTGGATGATGTGGATTTTAGATTTCCACTTCCTATGCCAAATTCAATGAAGTTATCACTTACTGATATTCTTGAACCAGATGATAAAATAGATAAAAGTTTATGGGTTAGTGAAAATATAAGGGAAAGTAGACTTGAACGCATGAAAGAAGAACTTGAACGCCCATATATTACTCACGAAAATGTTACAGGGTCGGTCACACCGCATCCTTATTCTTGTGCGTTGCGTGCTGGCGCATCAGCAAACTATATTCTCATAAATAATGAGCGTCGTCCTTCAGCACGAGAATTATTAAGGTTACAAGGATTTCCTGATTCATTTAAAATTGTTGTTTCTTATAGCAATATTCGGAAACAAACAGGAAACAGCGTTGCGGTTCCTGTTGTAAAAGCTGTGGCGACTGAAATGATAAAGGCATTAAAACTATATAGAACATCACAGATGCTTTTTGGTCTTAATTAGTTTATAATGATAATGTATTTTATTAGGAAGAGGTAATTTATGAGCGTAGAAAATAATCCATCAATGAAAAAAGTAAAGCATTTTATTTTTGAATGGTTGATACCAATTGCATTAGCGTTGATCATAGCTTTATTAATAAGGCATTTTGTAGCCTTCACGTTTAATGTCCCAACAACTTCCATGTATCCTACCATAAATGCAGGGGATTTCGGAATTGCAACAAAAGTTTACAATAAAAACAGCTTAAAAAGGGGAGACGTGGTGGTCTTTAAATCTGAAGAATTAAATATGGTGTTAGTAAAAAGGTTAATAGGCCTTCCTGGAGACAAAGTAAGTATTAAAGATAATGGTGATGTTTATGTTAATGGTGAAAAATTGCAAGAAGACTATGTGAAAAACCCAGGTGGCATCGGGGGAGATTATGAAGTTCCAGCTAACTGCTTCTTTTTTTTAGGAGATAACAGGAAAGATTCTCTCGATGCAAGATATTGGGCAACTAAATACATTCCATTTGGGTTCGTAGACGGAAAAGCACAATTCATTTTATTCCCATTTAATAGAATATCAAAACTCTAATATTTTAAAGCGAGGAGCTTTAGCTCCTCGTTTATATTTTAACAATGAATTTTTTTTCCAGTTTATAAGGTTGATAGCTCAATTTAGCTTTTCTTAAACCATCGATTCCTAAATCCTGCTCTCTATTTATAAATGGAACATCATAATAATAATTTTTTAAAAAAGCATTGTTAATAAAAGCATAAAGCCCATCTATGTCTACATTTGCTTTTTCAATGTGGATGATGGCCATATCATCGTTTACCCTTTCACCAAATGTAAATGCTTCAGCTTTATTATCTATGTAAATTGCCATTCCTTCAAAGTCAAGTTTGCCGATATGATTTAAAATATCTTGTACACCTTTTAATTCAAAGTAAAGATAATCTACACAGAAATTTTGCTTTACCCAATGCTTTGCCATCTCCATCACATCTCCTGCGTTATTATCATCTATTTTTTTTAGCTTGAAATCATAACTTCTCATAAATGTATTCACATGATTTTTCTTTGAGTGGAGCTTTTTCCCTGATAAGGATATTAATTTTTCACTTTCATAGATATAATCAAAAGAATCTCTATCTTCTTCTATGCTAAATTCATAATCGCTCATTTCTTTTAATTTTTGTATGAAGGGTTCTTCAACATCTCTAAATAAATATGCCATATTATTTTCTTTCTTGTATAAAATTAATTTGTCTAATACTTTAGATAAATTTTTATCTTTATACCCTATTGGTTCCATGAAATAATAATTGCCTCGATCATCTCTTTTCATTAATATGAGCGTACCATCGCTTAATATAGTATATTGTATGTGAAAGGCTCTCCTCCAGATATATAAGTTTGTAAAAGAATATTCGCATGTTTTAAAGTTATAGGGTTTGATATATTTATCGAAAATCTTCTTGTCCTCTATGGTAAGTTCTGTAAAGTTCATTAAATTTTTCCTCTCTTTAATTACCTTTTAAATTGCATTCTTTAATTAATTGAAAATAATCTACAAAGTTATTATAATATATTTACAAATAAAATTTCAAATTTAAATTAATATGAAGAGGAAAGTCCATGTTAAGAAGTAAGGTTTGTTTAGTTACAGGAGCATCAAAGGGTATAGGGAGATCCATAGCATTAGAATTTTCTAAAAATGGATACTTTGTGATTATTCACTATAATAAAGATGAAAAGGGTGCAATGGAAACAGAAAGGCTCATTAAAAAAGCATCTGGTCACTGCAATTTAATAAAATCTGATTTATCAACTAGGGTAGGGTGCAAGTCTTTAATTGAATCTGCTATTTCTAAAGCAGGGAAGGTAGATATTTTAATAAATAATGCAGGTATTAGCAAAAACAATCCTTTTATATTTACCAGCGAAGAAGATATTGAAAATTTAATAAATACAAATATCAATTCCTTCTTATATACATCATATTATACATCAAAGCACATGGTTACAAAAAAGCAGGGAGTTATAATAAATATTGGATCTATATGGGGCGAGGTTGGTGCTTCTAATGAAGTGGTATATTCACTTACAAAAGGGGCTATGCATTCCTTTACTAAATCCTTAGGTAAAGAGCTTGGACCATCAGGCATCAGAGTTTTAGCCATTGTTCCAGGAATCGTAGATACTTCAATGAACAAAGATTTAACTGAAGATGAGAAATTTGATTTAATGGACAGTATTCCTCTTGGAAGATTTGCATCTACAAGTGAGATCGCAGAATTTGCAGTTTTTTTAGCTTCTCCATCAGCATCTTATGCAAATGCTAAAGTGTTTATAGTGGATGGTGGATTTATATAATATTATTGAGGATGAGGTTTTATGCCAGAATTTAAAAATGATGAAAAACAAAATTTCCCTATAGATGAATACACAGATATAAAAATTTATCTAGAAAATAAAAAAAATAAGAGATTAAATTGGAAGAGGATTATGACAATAATTTTAACTTCTATAATTATTGTTTCCTTTATAGTATCTATTCTATATGCTATAATATATTATAATTTTCTTATCTGAAGTAGGTGATTTTTATAAAATTATCGGATCGAGTTTATCAAAGTCTTTTACTTTGTTTCAAAAGCCTAAAAGTGAATAAAAAATTTATTTACACATGGATTTTGTCCATGTGTTTTAAATACAATTTAATGTTTATTGTATTACAAATGTATCAACATATTAGAGAGTTCTTTAAAGTTTTTAACAGTTTTACCATCATATTGAACATTCCTGCTATTAAAGAGTACAGTATCCATGCCTAGCAATTGAGCAGCCCCTAAATTTTTTCTTCTATCATCAATGTATATACAATCCGATGCTGGTTGATCAAGTTTATCAAGTATGAGATTAAATATTTATATTTCATGAATAATTGAAATTTTAGAATATATACTACTTATTATAAGATGATCAAAATGAAATTATTTAGATTTAGGAGAATGTAGAATATGATGCAGCTTTTGCACTATGATTTTGTGAATTTTAAGGAGATTTTTGACAAATTTTTGTTTGAATTATTTTCGAACATATTGAGCATTAATTCATATAGAATATATATATATGCTATTAGCCACAGAGGAATTATTGAAGAGTTGTTTT
>WQUF01000138.1 GCA_009785875.1 Oscillospiraceae bacterium
TTATGATATACTGCCAGCAAAGTCCATCGCAATCTTCCTCTTGAACAGTTCCAGTGACTAGTATAGTGCATTTTTCATCTATTAAATTTAAATCTTTCATAATTTTAGCACCATAAACACCTGAAACAATTCCGCCTAATTGATCAGAACCCCCTCTTCCTCCAATCTCTTCTTCATTTTCATAACCTTCATATGGGTCGAATTTCCAGTTAGCTATATTTCCAATACCAACTGTATCTATATGAGCATCATATGCGATTAGAGTATCACCAGTTCCCATATATCCTAAAACATTTCCTTGAGGATCTATAACGACTTTATCGAATCCTACTTTTTCCATCTCTTCTTTTATTCTTAAAATATGACCTTCTTCACCGCAAGATTCTCCAGGTATTTTAATTAAGTCCCTTAAGAATTTAGTCATATCTTCTTTATAGCCTTCAGCAGTTTCTTTTATTTTATTAAAATCCATTTTATCACACTCCATTAATTATTATTTTACGCTTGAATACTCTCCATCCCATACGATACTCCTGTATCTTTCCGGGAACGTGTCTCCTTCAGTGCTAAACAAGAGAACTTTTGAATTTTTATCGAGTTTTAATTCATTTTTTAAGTCTTCATATTCTTTAAACATGGTTATTGTAGTTAAGAGCCCTAAAGTCACAGCTCCAGATTCACCTGATATTACTTTAGTATCTCCATTTAAAGGATTTCCTAAAATTCTCATTCCCCTGGCTGTAACCCAATCAGGACATGATACATAGTATAAACTGTTATTTTTAATTATATTCCATGTTGTAGGATTTGGCTCACCGCAGGCAAGACCAACCATTATGGTATCCATGTCTCCTCCTACAGTTCTATATTCACCATCGTTTGCAATTATGGATTTATAGTAGCAATCGGCTTTATTCGATTCAACTATTGTAACTATTGGAGGATCATCTTTATAAACATTTGCAAAGAATCCTTGTGCTGCTGCTGCAAAGCATCCAACCCCTGCTTGAAGGAATATATGAGTAGGTCTCTCAATATTCATCTTTTTTAATTGTTCATAAGCTTCGAGGGCAGTTGTTCCATAGCCTTCCATGATCCAATTTGGAATATCTTCATATCCTTCCCATGATGTATCTTGGACGATCACACCATTTGGAACTTTTTTAGTCTCTTCTATAGTGTATCTTATTGCATCGTCATAATTTAAATCCAAAATTGAAACGTCTGCTCCCTCTTTTCTTATGTTGAGAAGCCTTGACTGGGATGATCCTTTTGGCATATACACTATCATCTTCTGCTTTAATCTATTTGCAGTCCAAGCAACAGCTCTTCCATGATTCCCATCTGTTGTTGCAAAGAAGGTTATATCTCCTATCTTTTTTCTAACCTCATCCGATGTTATAGTCTTATAATCCAGTTCGTCGATATCTTTATTTAAAAGCCTTGCTATATAATTTCCCATGGCATAGGATGCACCTAAAGCTTTAAATGAGTTTAAGTTAAATCTATAGGATTCATCCTTTATGCATATGGTGGATAAGCCTAAAAACTCCGCAAGGTTAGTTAAATTTACAAGCGGTGTCTCTGCATATTCAGAGAAGCTCTTTTGAAATCTTCTAGCCTTTTCCACTTCCTCTAATTCCATTATCTTCATTTCTTTTTCAGGATATGATCTTTTTAGTTTGTTTTCTGCCCATTTAATCTTCTCTCTCATTAAACCACAACCTCACTATTTAGTAGAAGCAACTCTCTCATTAAAATCTTTTATCAATTTATTTAATTCAGGTGCCATAGTGTGTAGTCTTCCCCAATAGTTGTCATAATCATACCACTGTTCATTTAATTCCTTCACATCCATCATCTGTTGTTCAATCCAAGTGTAGTATTTTAAGTTGTGGATTCTCTTCCTTGAAGCATAGGTCAATTCTTCCATAACGTCAGTTTTTGTACCAAATACATGCCTATTGTGATCAACTTCAGCATTTACTAATGTATAATCCTTATTCCCTCTCTCTTCTTTCATCTCGAGAAGCCTTGATTGATACATTTCAGCTGAATCGGTAAGGACAGTCAATACTATATCATTTTCAGTCAATTCATAGTATTTAGAAAACTTGATAGCAGAAATTATATTTGCAGCTCCTGATATTCCAACCCAATTTAGTCTATTGACAGTATCTTCTTTTACACCTATGGATTTTAAATACTCTTGACCTTTTCCTTCATTAAACAATCTGAACATCCCTAGAGCATCGTTATCGTCGATATCTATTACCAGGTCAGTGTTCTTAACGTTGTGAATCCAAGGTACGTGTTTATCTCCAATTCCTTCAATTCTATGCTCACCGTGACCATTATCTAAAAGAGTAGAGCATTGAAGTGCTTCACCTACAGCAATTTTGCTTGTTGGGAATTGATCTTTTAAATAGTCTCCTGAAGCTAAAGTTCCGCCTGATCCTGAAGTTAAGCATACTCCCCTATATTTATCATTAGGTCTCATTATGCTCTTTAAGACGTCGTGCATTGCGTTGCCAGTTACTTCATAGTGCCACAAGTGATTCCCAAGTTCTGCAAACTGATTGAAGATTACTACATTATCCCTTGTTCTCCTGAGTTCCCAGGTTTTATCGTATATCTCCTTAACATTGCTCTCAGACCCTGCAGTTGCAATTACTTCTCCAGCGACTTTTTTAAGCCAGTCAAATCTCTCTTTGCTCATGTTTTCAGGTAAAATAGCTATTGATTTACATCCTAAAAGTGCAGAATTGTACGCTCCTCCACGGCAATAGTTTCCTGTAGATGGCCAAACGGCTTCGTGAAACGATGGATCAAACTGACCTGTAACGAGTCTGGGAACTAAACATGCAAAACTTGCACCAACTTTATGAGCTCCAATTGGAAACCATTTCCCGCTTAAAGCAACTATTCTAGCCTTAACTCCAGAAATTTCAGATGGTATCTCAATAAAATTTGGAACCTCATTGTATAATCCACCTTTTTCTTTTGGCTCGTTTTTCCAGGATATTCTAAATAAATTTATTGGATTTACGTCCCAAAGACCAGTTTCTTTTAATTCATCTTTAACATCTTCTGGAATCAATTTTGGGTCTTTCATCTGGTCCAATGTAGGTATTACGATATTTTTTTCTCTTGCTCTTTCTACGGTTTTTGATAATTGTTCTTCATTAATTGTTAAATCGATTAATTGTCTCATTTTGTTCCTCCTATTGTAATTATATATGTAATAGTTTACTAATAATTTAAAAAATTACTCCTTTATTTCATTACTTAAGTAATTATATAAAGTATATTTTGAGATATCAAAGAAATTAGAAATTTTATCTCCAGACTTCTTTATTAAAAATGCACCTTTTTGCTCTAAATACTTAACTGCTTTTATTTTATCTTCTTTTGTCATAGAAGCAACTGGTTTACCTATGTACTCATAAGCTTCATTAACGAGAATATCTAATAAGTCGTTAACACTGGATGGGATGATTTCTTTTACTTCTTTTTTTGCAGAGCTATTTGTAAAAGAACTTATTATAGATTCTGCTGTAAGAAAATCTGTAATGTCATAGTTTATACCTAACATTGAACATATTTTACCATTGCTATCTTTTATAAAAATAGAAGAAGATTTTAAGATCCTTCCATCCTTTGTCTGTGTTAAATAATTGTATTTATCTTTTATTTCTTCATTATTGTTATTTTCATTAAAAGATTTAAGCAGTTCAAGAACAATGTTTGAAGCAAAGTCTCCTATTTGGCGTCCGCTGATATACCCATTCTCAATTGCAACTATTGTATGTTCATAATCTTTTGTTAAATCATAAACTACAACTTCGCATTTTTCACCAAAGTGCATTGCTATTCCTTTAGCTATAGTTTTAAGCATATTCAGCCTTTCACTGTTATCCATTTCAGTTCATCACCTTATTTTAATTATAATACAATTTAATGACCTTTACAATATTTTTTTGAAATAAAAAATTTTTTTTAGTATATTTTTATAGCACATATATCTCATCGCCTTTTTGTATCTTCGACCCAGTTAATACTCTTGCAAAAATACCTTCTCTAGGCATAATACAATCTCCCACAGCATAATATATAGAACACCTAGTGACGCATTCTTTGCCTATTTGGGTCACTTCTAAAACAGCATCATTGCATTTTAATTTTGTACCTACAGGAAGTGAGGAAAGATCGATACCTTCGATGACTAAATTTTCACCAAAGCTTCCAAATCTCACCTTGCCACCTTTTTTCTTAAAATCCTCTATCTTCTCATTAGACAATAAGCTGACCTGTCTGTGCCAATTCCCTCCATGCCCATCGCCTTTTAAACCAAAATTTTCGATGAGCTCTATTTCAGGAACTTCATCTTTTGCTCCACCTTTTTTCTCGCTAATACAAATAGCTAAAATTTTCCCCATATTTATCCTCCTATCATGGACATAGCTTTCTCATCAGAATCCTCCACCTTACCTATTTCTAAAAATTTATGCTGCTTCTTTTTTAAAATCACAGCTTTGATTATCTTCTCTTTCAGCTCTTCTTGGCTTGTTCCTTTTCTCAATTCTTCCTTTAAATCTAGATTGCCTTCATAGTACAAGCATTCCTTTAATTTACCATCAGATGTAATTCTAACTCTATTGCAGGTTTCACAGAAGCAGTGGCTTATTGGAGATATAAATCCGATCAGTTTATCAGTATCGCCTAATTTGTAATATTCTGCAGGTCCTTTAGATGAGCCTAATTCATCATCATCGAATTCTTTTAGCGTATATTTTTCTTCGATCTTCTTCTTTATATCATCGTTCTTAAAGCCCTTTAAAGTTTTTCCATATCCTATTGGCATGAGCTCGATGAACCTCAAAATAACATCATTCTCTATTGCAAATTGAACCAATGAATCTATTTCATCTTCATTAAAATCATGTATGATGAGGGAATTTAATTTTACTTTTAAATTATATTCTTTAGCTTTTTTAATAGCACCTATAACCTCACGGACATTTCCTATTCTCGTCATCTTTCTATATTTCTCTTCGTCTGTGGTGTCTAAACTTACATTCAACGTGGTGAGCCCAGATTCATATAATTCATCTAAATACCTTGGCAATAAAATTCCGTTTGTAGTTAAGCCAATCTCTCTTATGCTATCGATGGATCTTATATTTTTGACGAGTTTACAGATACCTGTTCTTAAAAGAGGCTCTCCTCCAGTTATCCTAACCTTCTCGATCCCTAACTGGCTAAAGATCTTCACAAAAGTAAAAGCTTCATCTAAAGTTATCATCTCATCTTCTTTGTGATAAATAGCTCCTTCTTTAGGCATGCAATAGATGCACCTTAAATTGCAGTTATCTGTTATCGAGATCCTCAAATAATTTATACTTCTATTAAGATTATCTTTCATTTGTTCTCCCCCTCATTTAGAATATCTAAAAGCTCCGCTCTTTCCACCTAGCTTATAATCTAAATGTATACTAGATATGATCATTTCTTTATCCACAGCTTTACACATATCATAGATAGTTAAACATGCCACTGTCACCATATGAAGTGCTTCCATTTCCACGCCAGTTTCAGCATTTGTCTTGACTATTGCCTTTACATTAATCTCACAATTTTCTTCATCCAGCACAAAGTCTACTTTCGAAGATGTAATAGGTATGTTATGACACAGTGGTATCAATTCAAAGGTTCTCTTCGATGCCATTATCCCCGCTACCCTTGCAATACCTAATACATCACCTTTTTTAATGTTTCCTCTTTCAACAAGATCAAAGCATTCTCTTGACATCTTAACTTTACCGACCGCTGATGCTTCCCTATTGGTCTTATTTTTATTTGATACATCCACCATTATTGCTTTTCCATTTTCATCAAAATGAGTAAATTCATCCATAAACTTTATCCCTTTCCAAATCCGCAATTAGGGAAAACACACTCCTTACATTCCATGCATAATCCACCATGACCTAAAGAAGCTATATAATAAGATGTAATCTTTTCAGAAGCTAAAATCTTTGGAAATACTATATCAAAAGCTGTCCTTTTATTAAAAAGAGCACCTCCAGGAAGACCGATTATAGGAATATCCCCATTATAAGAGACTAAAAACATAGCTCCAGGTAAAACAGGCGATCCATAGGATATTATATTTGCACCACTCTCCATTATTGCAGAAGGCGTTAAATCATCCGGATCTACTGACATTCCACCTGTACATATGATTAAATCAGC
>WQUF01000139.1 GCA_009785875.1 Oscillospiraceae bacterium
TATACAAATGATTTACCCATTGCTGCAAATTTTATCACCACGAACACTTTTGACCAGCTCGCACAAGTGGTTGCTTTAATAGTTTCAGCCATCTTTATGGTTATTATAAATCCTTTTCTAACTCTGATTTATTTTATCATGTTTCCGCTTTTGATCTTACTTCAAATGAAAATAGCAAAGCCAATCAGCGATCAAATTGAGAAGGTATCCATGGAGAGAGCTTCATTCAATGCTATAGTGAACGACTCACTCCAGAATCCTTCAACCATTATCACATATTCTCTTGAAAGTGCAATGGAGGAAAGATATTTAAATAGTTATAATAAATTCTATGATGAATTCATGAAATATGTGACAACACTTTTAAAACTTGCAATTAGCGGAGTTTTAGCATCAAACCTACCAACTTGGCTTTTAATAATAGCATCTGCATTATATGTAGCAAGTGGTAGAATGACTGTGGCAGAATTTATCGCTTTTATCACAATGTACGCCTTTAAAGAAATATGGTAAAGAGAATTTAAGAAAGATCTTGTCTTACGTACCTCAGGACAGCTTTTTATTGCCTGTATCAATCGGTGAAAACATAATAGGGAACATGGCTTTAGATTCCAAAAGGCTAAATCAAGTTTGCAGAGATGCTGGAATACTTTCATTTATCAAGAGCCTTCCACAAAAATTCGATACTATATTGAGCGAATCCAGCGAGAACATTTCTGGTGGACAAAGGCAGCGCATCGCCATGGCAAGGGCATTTTACTCAGATACTCCAATTATCCTTTTAGACGAAGCTACTTCCGCCCTCGATCCTATCACTGAAAGAGCTGTTTTAGATTCTTTCTACTCTTCTCTTAAAGGTTTACTGACTATTTCTGGAGTTTTTGCAGTAGGTGGCATCCTCGTCTCCATGGGTGAGCTATCTCTTTCTAAACTGATCATGATCCCAACGATGTGCCAAGCTTTGGCAATTGGTATGTCCTCTATAGGCGGTGCCTGGGCTAGTATGCAAGCTCCTCTTGAGGCTGGCAAGAGAGTTTTTAATTTAGTCGGCGATGTTAAAAATTTTACTGATGATGATTTAAAAGATGAAAAAGTGGAACAAAATTGGGATGGAGAGTATACACTGATTATAGAAGACGTGAATTTTACTTATCGAGGAGCTAATTCAAGAGCTTTGGAAAACATAAATTTAAGCATACCTGAAAATAAATTTGTTGCATTTGTAGGAGAATCAGGCAGCGGTAAATCAACTTTACTTCGTTTAATTGTAGGGCTTTATGAAAGAGATGATTTAAATATTAAACTTGGAAATTTAAAGTTTTCTAGGGATAATATTTTAGAGTGGAGAAAACACTTTGCTTATGTGGATCAGAGTTCTAAGCTATTCGACATGACAGTAGGAGAAAATATCGCTATGGGTAAGATTGGGGCTGATTTTGATGAAATAGTATCTGCAGCAAAGGAAGCTTATGCACATGATTTTATCTGCAAATTGGAAAAATCTTATGATACACCTGCTCATGAAAAAGGTGCTTCCCTTTCAGGTGGACAGAGGCAGCGCATCGCTATTGCCAGGGCTTTGATCAGAAAAGCAAAAGTTTTGATATTTGACGAAGCCACAAGTGCTTTAGATGCTGAATCTGAAAGGCAGGTGATGGCTACAATCCATGAACTTCGAAAGGATCATACGATTTTGCTCATTACACACAACTTGAAAAACATCGTGGATGCTGATTTAATAGTAGTCATGAAAGAGGGTAGAATTGTTGAAACTGGGACTCATGAAGAACTGATTCAAAATAATGGGGTATATGTTGAGCTGATTAGTGCATCAAGATCAGAATCATAAAAAAAGATCAGTTTTACGTGATATTTTATATTAGGGTGTCACCGTGACACCTACTATTGAGGTGATACTTATGTATCAATATTTTAAAGAATATATAATACGAGAAGGGAACGAAGGAATTTCTGGCGAAAAACTTCGCATGTTGTATGAAGGGGTTGAATGGATAAGCCCAGAGTTACCTGCTTGGCAAAATGAAAAATTTGAGATTGCATTTAAAAATTCTGCATGGGCTTTTACCGTTTGGTATAAAAATGAGCTGATTGGAATGGTTAGAGTTATTTCTGACAAAGTGATGTTTGCATCGATACTGGATTTGGTAGTTCTTAAAGAACATAGGAAAAAGGGTATCGGGAGTAAGCTTATTGAGCTGTGTTTACAAAAAATGCTTCATGGTGGATGGTCTGTTCAAACAACTCCAGAAAACTACGATTTTTATAAGAATTGTGGTTTTTAAATGCCCGACAGTACAAAAAGTGAAACGCTTATTTATAATGGTTTTTTAAAGGCAAGAAAAGATGGACATAGGATTTAATCTCTGCTTTAGCTATAGAAAGCAAAATATTCTTTAATCCGTAAAATTATAAAATATTTTGCTTTTTTATAGCTAGATTATTATTCCAATAAAATATTGGATAAAAAACCAATGAACTGCTTGATTGCTCGAAAGATGAAAAAGTGTTCAGTTATTTTTCGCAAGACATTGTTTTTTGAAATATAGCTTCCGTTAATGTTTGTGAAAAATTAAGACCGAATTTTTTAGCTGCTTTATCAGCCCATAGTGGAATAGTTAAAGTTTTCTTTACAAGCGTATCTTGTTCAATATACTCAGTGATATCTACAGATACCAAAGTGATAATAGACTTATCAGGATTATAAGAAAAATCATCATCGTCTTTGAAAGGATTGTTAGCTTCAAGAGATAACTCTTTTAGATTTGATGGAGTAGGCAAAGTTTCTTCTCGTTCCAAAAAATCAGCTATTACAATTCCGAGCCAATCACTAGCCATATACATTGCATCGTCAATATCATCACCTTGAGTACCAGTTCCTTTTAAATCAGGAAACCAGACATAGTAGCGTTCTTTGTAACCAGGGTTAGTTGTATAATAAAAAATAGCAGGATAAGTCTTTATAAGCATAATTACCTCCAAAAATAATACTCATCATTAAATAAATTCCATCAGTGACTTTCTAACATTACCGTCTCTTCCAATCATGGTCTTCGAGTGAACAAGTGAGCTTATAACTGATTCTTCAGTGACTTCAGCTACAGCTCTGAATACTAAATCCATTTTATTTTCATTTAATATGTTCATATTGATAATATCTCTTTCTTCATAATGCTTAATTTTATTTGATGTAGTAAAAGATATTACAATATCTCCACTTCCATTTCCTAAGAACGATCCTGTTCTTGAAAGACCGATGGATGCTCTTTTTGAAATCCTTTTTAGTTGTCTTTCATTTAAAGGTATATCTGTAGCAAGGACGATAATTATAGAGCCTTTCTCTAAAAGAAAAAGCTTTTCTTCTTCTATTGTGAAGAACTTCTTGCCATTTAAAATAAAATCCTGTTTTGAACCAAAATTTGAGAGCACTATTCCGCCTAAAACGTAATCTTTATTATCAAGATTCACGACCCTTGAAGCAGAGCCAATACCACCTTTGAACTCAAAACAGCTCATTCCAGTTCCTGCACCAAAAGCACCTTCCTTAAAATCATCTATAGCATTTTCTATGGCAATTTTTACATGCTCTTCTTTTACATTCATTCCTCTGATGTCATTTAAATATCCATCATTGCATTCGCACACAACAGCATTGACGGTACCTGTTGAGATTCCAATATCTTCATTTTCTTTAAGCATGTATTTTACGAGACCGCTAAGAGCTGTGCCCACACTGAGTGTATTTGTAAGAATAATTGGAGTTTCGATTGTTCCAAGTTCATCGATTTGAATTAAACCTGTGCTTTTGCCAAATCCATTTATTACATAAGAAGCAGCTACAACCTTTTCTCTAAATATATTTCCTTGATGAGGTAAAATTGCAGTGATGCCAGTGTGAATGTTTCCATCATCTAATGTGAAATGCCCAACTCTAACACCTTCAACATCGCTGATTAAGTTTTTCTTACCCAGTTCTAATGTTCCAATTTTAAAATCAAATAAATCCTTTGGAATTCCCATTTTTCTTCTCCTTATATAAAAAGATGTTCACACAATATCTTTTTCAATCATATCATATATTATAAGCTAACATATCAATAAAATATAAAATGAGCAATAAAAGTCAACGATTTTAGTGAAACATGCTTTATAATATACTAGGTATTGCTAATTATCTAATATATTAATAAAGGAGTGTTATCCATGTCCACAGCAAAAAAAGAAAATGTCCTGAAAGCGATTGTGGTTTCTTTGTTTTTCCCGGCCCTCTATTTTGTGATTATGTTTTTGGTTAATTACGGCTACTCGATTATATGGAAATTGAGCCACGTCGGAATGACAAAACAGCAAGTGGAGGCACAGGTTTCATCTGTCGCACTCATTCTTCTTATGGTTATTGCCGTAGTTTTCTTTCTTATAACATTTATCATCTTTCAGGCACGGCATGAGAGCTTACCAAAGCGAATTGAGTGGAATCCTGCACCTAAAAAATCAGTATACGGGTTTGCCGTTTTACTCGGTGTTGGGCTGATTTTTACCAGTGTGCTCGTGTCTTTGGCGATTCCTAAAAGTTGGACAGCCAATGATACCGTCGCCAACGCAGCTACTGGACAGAGCTTGATCTTGGCTATTCTTGCGGTAGGGATCATAGCACCTATAGCGGAAGAAACGGCTTTTCGCGGTCTGATGATGACTCACCTTAAAAGCCGATTTGCGCCTTGGCTTGCGGTTGCGATACCGGCACTTGTTTTTTGTGCTTTCCACGCATACGATTCATTGGGGCATATGTTCACCATTATACCGTTGGCGGTGAGCTTAGGTTTGGTATTCTACTGGACGAGGAGTATCCGTGTGACAATAATGATACATATCCTAAACAATATAATTCCTCTTATAATGGCAGTCACCGCAAATTCGACCGGCTCTGCGGCGGCGGGCAATACATCGAGTAGCACTTCGGCTTCTATCGTAATGGGCATAATCGGGCTGGCGATTGTCATGTTCGCGTTGGTCATGATTTATAAACGCAGACAAAAAAGCGAATCCATTTTACAGACAATTACCAATTAGTTCTAGCATCCATGAGAATATGGGCTGGAATTGTTTTTGAATTTAAAGTACGTATAAAAGATTTAAGGAGGAATCCGTAAAATGCTGAGATGGTTATTTAAGAAGATATTCAAAAAAAATGCACCAGGATTATTTTTTTATATTCCACCTGTTATGGGTATTCTTCTTTGTTATCTAACTTTCTCCGAACATCGCCTGGGAGATATGGTCGCCAACATCATAGCTCTTTTTTTGAATTCTATCACGATACTTGTGCTGATTGCAATAAATTTACGTCGTTTTATTGTAACTTTGCAAAAGCCTTATCAAAGTGCGAATTTGCATGTAGCACTAGGTAGTGTCTTTGCAACAGTCATGCTCTTTGCTGCGATATACAGCTTTATATATTTATATATACCAAATTCGTTTGCTGGTCTTAACGGTAATACACCCCTGGACGAGTGCGTGAATGTAATATATTTTAGCACAGTCACTTTTACGACGGTGGGTTTTGGGGACATTCTTCCTGTCGCACCAATCGCTAAGGTATTTGTATCAATTGAAACTATGTCATTCTTTGTTTTCTTTGTCATATTATTGGGTAACCATAGTGTATTCATAAAACCAAAAGAGGGATAATGATGTATGAAAAATTTCTAAAATTAGGAACAGATTATATAGAGCAAAATTTATTTCTGGATATTTCACTAGAAGAATGTGCAAAGGCAGCAGGATATTCCTTATATCATTATTGTCGCGTATTTAATGCTGCAATGGGGATTACTATTAAAGAGTATATCCGCAAGCGGCGTGTTTCAGAAGCGGCGAAAATGATAAATGAAACCTCTTTTTGCCTTAAAGAAATTGCGTACCGATGCGGTTTTAATTCACAGGAAAACTTCATACGAGTTTTCAAGTCTGTGTTTGGAATTAATCCAAATGATTACAAAAAGACCCGTTTCCCTTTGCATTTATTAACACCAAACTCTTTACCAGTAAAAGATTTTCATGAGCCTGATTATTCCTTATTTGAGGAACCTAAAATTGTGATGCTAAATTCATTTGATGTTGCTGGTAAACGAAATTCAACTACTTTTGAAAATGAACAACAATTTAATGATATTCCTGTTTTCTGGAGTCAATTTTATGCACAGCACTTATATGAACAGCTAGGTTATTCTGAAGAGCAAACACGGGTGGATTATGGTGTCGCCATTTTTGAGAAATTTGATATGGATTTAAACTATGATAAAAGCCAAAAGAATGAGCTTGATTTCGACTATTTGACAGGTGTTAAATTTTTAAACTCAAAAAAGATACCAGAAGATATGGAAGTCATATCAATTCCCTCTGGGCTTTATGCGGAAATCTATCACAGACCTGCAAACGACTATAACTTGATTCAAAATATAATTGATACATGTTATTACATGAATTATTATTGGTTCCCAAACTCTGATTATGAATACTCAGGAGGCTATCAGTTAAATGAATATTGTCCACAAAAAAATAGACTTAGTAAAGCAATTTATATGCCTTTGAAGCCTAAAGAGAAAAATTAAAGGATAGGGAAACCTATCCTTTAATTTATACAGGTTAAGAAAACTCATCAAGATTTTTGTTTTATCTCTAACTTGGGTTATCTCGATTCAAGATACGCATAAGAAAAGCACGTGTCTTCTCATTTTTTGGATTACCAAAGATATTCTCTGGGACATCTTCTTCCACAATTACACCATCTGCCATGAAGATGACACGGTCAGCCACCTCACGGGCAAAATCCATCTCATGGGTGACGATGATCATAGTAAGACCGCTACCGGCAAGATTGTGGATAACTTTCAATACCTCTCCAACCATTTCAGGGTCCAGGGCAGATGTGGGTTCGTCGAAAAGGAGTGCTTCTGGTTCCATGGATAAAGCCCTTGCTATTGCAACTCTTTGTTTCTGACCACCTGATATCTGATGTGGTTTGGCGTTGATATACTGATCCATTCCTACTTTTTCAAGATACTGCAGTGCTATTTCTTTAGCATCTGCAAATTTGCGCTTCAGCACTTTGACCTGTCCTATAGTGCAGTTTCCCAAAACCGACAGGTTGTTAAATAAGTTAAACTGCTGGAATACCATTCCCATTTTAGTGCGGAGTTCTGTAGGAGGCTTTCTTGATTCTGCTACATTTTCACCGTGAAATAGGATTTCGCCACTTGTCGGAGTTTCCAGAAGATTGATACAGCGCAGCAAAGTGGATTTGCCTGAACCTGAAGCTCCTATAATGCAAACAACTTCGCCTTTTTCGATAGAAAAATCTATGCCTTTTAGAATTTTGTTTTCTCCAAAATTTTTAGTAAGGTTTTTTATTTCTACGACCGCCATATTATTTCACCTCCATATCATCTAGACGTTTTGCTCGTGAGCCTAGTACGGTATAGGAGTCGGAACCCTTGAATTTTTTTTCTACAAAACGCAATATCCTAGTGGTGGTGAACGTAAGGACAAAGTATATTGCACAAGCTATGAGGGCAGTTTGATAGAAAAGATAATTTCTGCCATAAATCCCTTTCATTTCAAAGAACAACTCAGACACGCCAATGATATTTAGCACAGATGTATCCTTGATGTTGATGACAAATTCGTTGCTGGTGGCGGGAAGTATGTTGCGTATAGTCTGAGGTAAAATGATGCTGAACATGGTCTGAAAATGAGACATACCTATAGCTTGTGCTGCTTCAAATTGCCCACTGTCGATGGAATTGATACCACCTCTGACTATTTCTGACATATATGCTCCTGTATTGATTGACACTATTAATAGACCTGCGAATATATAACCCATATGTATATTAAACAATTGTGCAGTTCCATAAAAAATGATTATCGATTGAACCATCATTGGTGTACCACGGAAAATTTCAATATATGCTGTCAATAGTGCATTGATGATCTTAAAGATTATGCGTTTGGCAAGAAAATCTGATTCCTTTACTGGTATTGTTTTAATGACACCAATGGCTAATCCGATGAGTGCCCCAAATATGGTACCAAGCAGTGCTATTTCAATAGTGGTCAAGGCACCTGAAAGAAATCCAAAGGCGTTTTGTTTAGCTATATCAAATATTACCTGCATTTTACACTTCCTTACCCTAATAATGATCTACAAGCTTTTGTCATCTATTATTGTGCTGAAAACGCTATGGCATCATCCATCATTTTTGATCGTTCATCCTTGCTGATTTTAGCAAGTGCAGCATTAACTTTATCTAATAAAGGGCTGCCCTTTTTCATTCCAACAGATACATTGGAATTATTTATGTCGTAATTGAAGCCTTTACCAGCATCAAAGGAGACGAATGCCAGATCTGAATGGACATGAACAGCTGCCAATGCACCAGGGCGTTCAGATACATATCCATCAATGAAACCTGATTCTAGTGCATTGATCATTGAAGGGAAGTCTGGCAAAGCTGTCTGTTTATTTACACCAGTGATTTGGTCTATTACGTCATAATGGGTTGTGTTTAATTGCGCAGTAATTTTTGCACCTTTAAAATCGGCTAGTGAAGTTGCTCCTGCGTATGGTCCGTCCTTTTTGACTACTATGACTAGATCAGATTCATAATAATAATCGGAAAAATCAATTTGTTTTTTGCGATCATCAGTAGGGGACATACCAGCGACGATTAGATCGATTGTGTTCGAGTTTAAAGCAGGAATGAGTCCGTCCCAATTCATTTTTACAATTACCAGTTCCATGTTAAGATCGTCTGCGATTTTCTTCGCCATCTGAACATCATAACCGTTTGCGTAACCTGCGGAGTCATTGCTTATGGGGATAGCATTGTTCTTGGTATCGGGTTGGGTCCAGTTAAAGGGAGCATAGTCACATTCCATACCAACCTTCAATTGTTCCTTAGGAGCACTGGTTGAAGTTTCGGAACTGCCACCGGGGTTGCTTGATGTGCATCCAGATAACAATGACAACAAAAAAATTAGTGAGAGTAGCAGAACATAAGTCTTTTTCACGATTTTCCTCCTAAAAATTTTAAATAACACAAAGAGAAAGCATTATTTGTTAAGTATATCACTTTGCCATATTTTTTCAAGTATTTAGCTAATTTTAAATTATTCGAAAACGTTTAATGTTTTACTCTATCGTGAAAACTTCTCCTCTAGGTTTAAATGGTAAAGATCTTCCTTTAGGGATGAGTATAGCATGATCTCTTTTGCAATAAAAATTATCGCATTCACCATCTGTAACAATTAGTATTGGTCCATTTGATGGGAAATCTATTGAATTTTCCAAAAAATCTATTCCAGGCTGGAGAATCGTTCCACCTCTACCTTTCACAACAACCCTTTCCATAATAGAATGTGGGGTCATGTATCCTGCATCGTAATATGTTGCATCGCAGAAGATAACTCTAACATAAGGAACATCGCGACTTTCAGCATAGCTTGCTATGGAACCTAATGATATTGCAAGCAAGTATCTATCCATTGACCCTGATGTATCGATGACCACACCAAAGGTCCTTCCTTCTATTGAAGCAGGATCCTTTATTGTCTTAGGGCGAATTATATCTGGAGTTGATGATTGCCTTCTGCTCGCTCTGGAATATGTTCTTTTTTTCTCTACCGGGTCAAAAAAATTATCAAACCATTTTCACGAAGTGTAGCAAGTTATAGCTTTACTTTCTACGATTTTATATCCAGCATTAAAGAGCTCAAGCCAAATATCATTTTTCATTTATTTTTCTCCCTTTGAACAAGCCTTGGAAGATCTCTTACGATTTCTAATAAAAAATAACCTGGTAGATTTTGTCCATCATCGTCAGCTACCACCATTTGTGCGATCTCAAAGCTGATATTTGCAAGATCTTTGATACAAGCTTTTGATAAAAATATAAGGTCTTTATCTTTAGCACTACATTTTTCTTTATCACTTGGAAGGTTTTTAAGCAAGTGTGCACGAAAAGACTGAGCAAGAAAATACAGTATATCCCTATCTTCTGGCTTACTTGGCCATCTTTCTTCCCCTTGTATTATGGAGTTTATCTTATATTTATTTTTCAGTTGTTTTATAAAAGCTCGAAATTGAATTGCGTGAGATGGTGTCAATGTTCCTGCGCATAATACTTCTATATCTTTATCAGAAAGTTTTTCACCATATTCTTTTAATGCATCTGATAGCATATGCCACGAGCGAGGGGTGGAAAATGTCTCTTCTGTTTTTGGAGGTTTTGACCATAGATGATCTGGTCTAATGGTTATATATTCAATCACATATGGGTGTATTTCATTAAATAGCACATAAGGCTTATCTTTAACGATCATTTTTGGTGGAAAGAACTTGCTGCATCCATCAACTATTTGCGGAACTCCAATTATATCTTCAGGGGCGAGCTGACTTCCAAGAAGTGACACGCATTCCATTCCAATCTCTGATGCAAATTGTCCAACAAGCGATGATTTTCCAATGCCAGGAGCTCCCCAGATAAATATAGGTCTTATTACTGCAACGTTTAGCAAAAATTCTTTAAGTGCATTTTGAGTTAGCTTTATACTTAGGTTCATTTCTTCTCCTTAAATTTAATCTTTGGTTAATGATATATATCTTTTAATAATTCATTTATCTGTTCCACTGTCATATTGTATATACTCGCAATCGTTTCAAGTGGTATGTTTAAATTTATCATGTTTTTAATAGCGGATATGCGGTCATTATCTATTGCATCCTCTCGAACCCAATCTTCTCTAGCTCTTTGTTCAGCTTCAAACTTTTCTACCAAATCAATCAATTCTTTTTCCTCCTTCATTTCTCCTCTAATATTTGTGATACTTCGGCGACATCTTCGATACTAGGGTTACCATCTTTCCATTCTCCAAAGACACTTTGTATTTTTTCTTCAGGTGCATCAACAGCCCAATTTAAAAACTCTGAATGGGATTCGATTTTATATTTGCGAATTCCTCTGATTATTCCAATGCAATATTGTTTTGCCTCAATTGACATAGCTCTTTCTTGATACTTTTTCATTTCATCGATATATGGGTCTAGCACTTCATCCATCATGACCCAAGATTCATCACCAGGGTCAACATACCCATATCTATTTTCACCAGAACGGTCCCACAATTCCTCAACTTCAAGATCGTTTAATTCAGAATAAACTTCGTCCATGATGTCTTCAGGATCAACATCACATAAGATTTCCTCTGCAATTTTAAAAATTTTATTCTTTAAATCAGGATTTTCTCTTAGAAGGATCATTAATGCAGTATATGCTTCGTCAGGACTTAAACTTTCAATTATTTTTTCCTCATTTACACGCTTAGCCATTGTTTTCATCTCCTTTAGTTTTTATTTTACTTTATCACATTTTTTCTTGTTGGTAAATTATTTTTTTGCTTTTTTAAATGTACTCCAAATTATTATATGAAAGAGATTGCTCTTTTGTGCGTCTGGAAATTAAGGCGTGTTTCAAAAAATGATCAAATTTAGTTGACATATTTTTGTTTTATTATATTCAAAAACTTAACGAGATCAATACTTTAAGTACTATCATAAACTTTGAGAGTGTCAACTAAATTTGAATCACACCGAAATTAAATCGGAGAATAATAGTAACAACTCCTCCAATAATTGATATAATATAAGTAATGGAGATGAAATGATATAATGATAGTGAAAGTGGGATATGGTAAATCAAGCTTAACTCCACTAATTGGTACCGCTTTAGCAGGTTTTGCTTCAAGTGATCGATGGGCAACAGGTGTTCATGACGATCTATATGCAAGAGCGATCATTTTAGAGATAGAGCAAATGCGCTACGCTATTGTACAAAATGATCTGCTCGCTCTGGATAAAGAATCTATTCATATCCTCCAGAAGCCTTTAAAAGATTTTGGATTTGAAGAACAGAATATTTTTATAGGAGCTACTCATACTCACTCTGGTCCCAAAGGCACTATGAAAGGGACAATGTTTGGTGAGAGCATGGAAAGCGTGATAGGTCGTTTTAATCCATCTGTATTCAGTCAAATCGAAGCGGCTGTTTCTTCTGCAGTCACAGAGGCTTTTCATAACATAGAAAAGTGTTATATACGCTATGGACTTACAGAGGTCACAGATGTTGCTACTAATAGAAATTATCCCGATGATCATGGTGATCCTGCATTGCTTGTTATGGAGTTTAACAGGATTGATGGTAAGAAAGTCTTGCTTTATAACTTTGCCTGTCACCCTACAATTTTGAATATCAATAACACTATGATTACTGCAGATTTGCCTTGGGGAGTCTCGACGATTTTAGAAAATAGCTCATATGACATGGTTATGTTCATCAATGGGAATTCTGGAGACATTAGCACGCGTTTTACAAGAAAATATTCAGATTTTAATGAAGTAAAGAGGTTGTCTACGAAACTGCTATGTGGAATCAATTCAGCTCTATTAAAACTTAAGCTGCTCAATACCGCAAACCATCATGTAACTTCTTTTGATGTAGCTATGAAGATAAAGGCTATGGACTCTATAGCTATTGCAGAGGATAAAGTACACCAGTATAAAATTAAGCTTAAAGAAGCACAGATGAAAAACTTACCTGATTTGAGGTTATATGAATCGCGATTAGAAGGTGCTCTTATTAACTTAGAGCTTTCAAAGAGTTTTGAAAACATCTCAAACGTAAGCTTAAATATAAGCATACTGAGACTTGGTTCTCTAATTTTTGTGTTCATTCCTGGTGAACTGTTTTCATCATTATGCAATCCTTTGAGAGCTGAATTTGAAGGTAGGATAATATTTTGCGGCTATTTTAACGGCTATTTTGGATATATAGCAGACAAGAGAGCTTATGACACTGGAAACTATGAAGCACTGTCAAGCCCCTTTTGCTCTGGTCAAGGGGAAGTTTTAATAGATAGTATAAGAAATAATATATGTAAAGGAGAAGGATTTTGATATGAGTGAATTTTATGAGCAATATGCAAATGTTATAAAGAATTTATTAGATGAAATAATAATTAAAGAACATGATAACATCAACAAAGCAGGTGAATTGATTGCAAGGTCGATCATGAATGGTGGCATCATTCAAACTTTTGGTAGCGGTCATTCCTATTTAGCAGCTTTAGAAATCTGTGGCAGGGCTGGTGGGCTTATTCCATCAAAAGTCATTGAAGAACCTTCCCGTGGTGATTATGAGATGGTTGAAGGTGTCGGTGAACAATTCTGTAAAAAAATAGATGTGCAGCCAAATGATGTATTTATCGTCATTTCCAATTCTGGCAGGAATCCCATGGGTATTGAAATCGCAGACTTTTTCAAATCTAATGGTGTTCCAATCATCGTAGTGACATCCCTGGAAGTTTCAAGATCCATGAGCAGTCGTCATTCATCTGGGAAATTGCTATATAAATTTGGTGATGTCGTCCTGGACAACCATGGGGTGTTTGGAGATTCTATAATGGAAATGCCAGGAATGCCTGAAAAAGTGAGCGCATCCTCTTCCTTTACTTCAATGATGCTACTTGATTGCGCTGTTCTCTATGCTATTGAGGTCATGCTCAGTAAAGGATTTATACCGGCAGTATTCAGGAGCGCAAATATCGATGGTGGCTCAGAGTTCAACGAAAAATTACAAGCTAAATATGCGAATAGATTAAAACGAGTTTAATAATTCTATATAAAAGTTGTGGTCAATATTCTTGATGTGATTGACGGTAATAACTTAATATGTTATTATAGGTTATATTAAGTTAATGGAGGTGGATAAATGGACTATACAACATTTAGTGTTCGCATAGAATCGGATGTAAAAAAACAATTTGATTCATTTTGCGAAGCTGTAGGAATGAATGCAAGTACAGCTTTTAATATGTTTGTGCGTGCGGTTTTGCGTGAACGTAGATTACCATTTGATATAACCACAGAAGTGGATCCGTTTTACAGTGAGAGTAATATGGCTCATTTAAAAAAAGTTATAGCAGATGCAAAAGCTGGAATCAACATGCATGAACATGAATTACTTGAGGTAGAAGATGAATAAGCTCTGGCATGATACAGCTTGGGATGACTATATTGATTGGCAATTGAAAGATAGAAAGACATTGAGAAGAATTAATGCCTTAAATGAAGATGCTTTGACTCTTGATATCTTCCAAGATTAGTTATAACACGACAAGCACCAAATTTACTCACTGTTTCTGCTGCCATTTGCTTTATAACAGATAAAAGATCAAGCAAAATAATGTTATACTGACGAGCGAAAATGCTTGCCAATGTTAAAAAAGGATCTAGAGAAATAGATCCTTTTTTAATTTAAATATTTTTGTGCTTCTTGATCATCTAACTGAAATTTATCTTTTAATTTTTTTATAATAG
>WQUF01000140.1 GCA_009785875.1 Oscillospiraceae bacterium
ATCAGTTTTTTTAATAGTAGGCATAAAAATTATCCTCCATATTTTTAATATTCATACATTATATCTATGACAGATCTAATGAAAAAATGATTTTTTTTAATATTAAAATAAAAAATCCTGCCGAAACTCCCAGCAGGATTTTTATAAAACTCTTTATTTAAATATTGTAAAAGCGATCACCATCAGCACGAAAACGATGCAGCATCCGATTACCAATGCATTAGCTGACCTAAGTGATATATCTGGATAGTGAAGCCTCTGGAAAGAACTCGATCCATTTTCTGGCTTCTTTTCCTGATCATCCATATTGAGCCTCCATTACTTCTTAGCGATATACTTTCTCATGTCCACAGCAACCGCAAACAATATGATAAAACCTGTGATGATGCTCTGAAAATAAGGAGCCATCTTGACCCATTGCAATCCTACCGTAACCAGTTGCAGCAGTAAGACACCGATCAAAATGCCCCGCACTTTTCCCACACCACCTGTAAAAGATACCCCACCAATGACACAAGCTGCGATAGCATTTAATTCATAGCCGACACCTGTGCTTGCATTGTTGCTTCCTACGCGAGCTGAATCTACAAAGCCAGAGACTCCATACATTATACCAGCAAAAATAAACAGAAGCACCGTGGTCCAAAAAACGCTGACACCGCTTACTGTCGCTGCATCCGGATTAGCACCAACAGCATACATATTCTTTCCCAATGTCGTCTTATTCCACATAAACCAAGTGATGAATATGGCGATCACAGCATACAATACATAGTGTGGAAATGGAAGAACCAACCCAAAATACTTCGTACTGTTAACTGCGTCAAAATATCTTTGATCGATCCCAGAGATAGTAACGCCACCATTTTTACCCATGTTGAGGTACATCAGCGTAAGACCTGAGAGGATGAGTTGCGAACCCAATGTAGCTATGAAAGGGTGCATTTTAAATTTAGCCGTAAAAAATCCATTGAATACACCGATGACTGCCCCTATAGCGATGGCCAATAAAAATATCAACAATACTGACGGTGGAGACAAATTCGGCCACATTTTGTTAGCCAAACCTGATTTTTGAAGCAATGAGGCTGTTATGCAAGCGATAAATCCCAAAGCTCGACCAGCTGATAAATCTGTCCCAGTAAGCACAATTACACCTGCAACACCCAAAGCCAAAAAGCAGCTGAAAGCAGTTCTGTCTATGAGATTGACAATAGAGTTCAGCGATAGAAAGTTATCACCGGCAGTTACGTAACAATAAATCCAAACATAGATGATAAAAATTAAAAAGATGATAATAATAGCGTTATTCAGGATAAAATTGACCCAAAAGTCCCTCTTTTCCTTTTTCGGAAGGTTCTTATACTCCTGATGCATGTTTTTGAGGTGCTCAAGTAAGCTTATTTTAGTGTTTGTATTCATGTCTTTCTCCTCACTCTACAAATTTCCCAGCAAGTGCCATAATTTCTTCTTGGGATGTCACCTTTGGGTCTACATCTCCAGCGACTTGTCCGTTACTCATCACAATTATTCGATCACATACACCCAAGAGCTCAGGCAATTCTGAGGATACCATGAGAATGGACTTCCCCTCGCTTGCAAGATCGATCATGATCTGGTAAATTTCATATTTTGCACCTACATCGATACCGCGAGTAGGCTCATCCAGCAGTAAAACGTCGGGTTCAGTAAGCATCCATCGACCTAAAATCACCTTTTGCTGGTTGCCTCCTGAAAGTGACCTTATTTTTGTTTTAGTGGATACAGTCTTGATGCTAAACCTCTTGATTTCTTTCAGAGTATCGGACAGCATCTTCTTTTTGCTTAAATATATCTTACCTCTCAGATATGACTTAAGGTTGCAGATAACGGTGTTTTCCTGAATGTCTAAAGGTGCAAAAATACCAGTAGCACGACGTTCTTCCGTAACAAGTGCAAATCTGTTCTTCATCGCTTGAATAGGGGTATGGTTATTTATTGGTTTTCCGTTTTTTTTCAGGTTACCGCTCTTCAAAGTAGACAGACCAAACAAGCTTTCCACAAGTTCTGTGCGCCCAGCACCAACAAGTCCAGCAAATCCGAGTATCTCGCCTTTACGTGCTTTAAAGGATACATTTTTCACATTGCGAAAGACACAAGAGAAATGATCTGCCTCTAACATTACCTCTCCAGGCTTATTTGTTTTCGCAGGGTAAACGTTAGTGAGTTCCCGCCCCACCATCCGCTTGATGATTTCACCAATGGTTAAGTTTTTTGCTGAATCAGAAGAAACATGCTTGCCGTCCCTCATAATAGTGACATCGTCTGAAATTCGCAGAATCTCATTCATCCTATGAGATATATAGATAACTCCGCAGCCACGTTTTTTTAAAAGCTCTATGATTTTAAACAGCAGCATCACTTCGTTATCAGCTAAAGACGAAGTAGGTTCATCCAATACGATCACCTTGGCACCAAAAGATACGGCCTTTGCGATCTCTACCATCTGCCGCTGCGCTGTAGAAAGGGTCCTGATGATTGCTCTTGGATCGATATGTATATCCATATCATTGAAGATTTTTTCAGTATCTCGATAGGTTTTTTTGTGATCCACCGTTCCTGGTATATTATGGAACTTAGGAAACCGGTGCAGCCACACATTTTCCATTACAGAACGAGTATGGACCTGATTGAGTTCCTGATGCACCATAGCAATACCGCCACGCATCGCCTCAGCGGTGGTTGCAAAAGAGACCTCTTTTCTGCTTAAGATAATGCTGCCACTATCTTTTTTATAAATGCCAAATAAACATTTCATAAGCGTCGACTTACCGGCACCGTTCTCACCAACAAGGGCGTGCACCGTATTAGGACGAACCTTTACTGTAACATCGTCAAGTGCCTTAACACCCGGAAATGATTTAGATATATTGTTCAGTTCAAGCAAATATTCCATAAATGCACCTACATATATAATTTACCTTTCTTGCAAGAGGAGTACTTAAAACCATATTAACATCATAGCTCTGCAAAACAGTTGAATTTTGCAGAGCTATGAAAGTTTTATTTCATAACTTAGTTAGCTGTAACAATACCATATGGGATACGCACCATGTTTTTATTTGCACCATCAACGGTCAAAGGAATTGTACCAATATCACATATATTGCTATCCTTTGCAGCTACATTCATAGCTACTGTGATGACCATCTGAGCCATAGCTACATTCGATTGCTCAATAGACCCTGTCATAGAACCATCGCTGATCTTTGTACGAGCTGTTGCTGTCGCATCTACGCCAAAGACTGGGATATAGCTACTTCCAGAACCTGTATTATAGTTAACTGTATTCAAGAACGAGATGCAACCCATAGCCATATCATCGTTATTGCAGATGATGAGTTCTATCTTGCCATTGGAGAAACAATTGCCATCGGTTGAGTGCATAGTCTGCAACATGGCATTAGCATTTGCACTTGACCAGCTGCTGTCTTTATCCACACTATAAAAAGCTAGTGGGTTAAAGCCATTTTGCGTGATAGCAGCAGCGATATCCATAGATGTACCATTGTAATTATATGTCCAGCCATTAGGAGGATTGCTGGTACTAGTGTCATTGTTAGTGACATTGAGTGTGGATGGTGTCAATTGGAAACTTACTCCAGCTTGTTTAAGCATGATATTTGCAGTAAGCACGGAATACAATGTTCTGGCAATGGCTTCGTTATTATCCATCTGACCACGGAACATAGCATAAGCAATTTTACCATCATTATCTAAATCAAATTTGGAATTTTTACCATTTAAATTTGCTGAGTTCAATAGGTAATTAGCAATCATCTGACCTTCTAAGTAACCAGCTTGTACATAGTTAGTACCAACGAAAGCTGTACTGGAAGCATTAGCTGCGCCTGCTGTAGCAAATACATCTGCTGAGGAAGGCTCACGATTAAAAAACACTACTGGTACATTCTTAGCAGCAGCTGAAGAGACGATACCGTTAGCAGTATCGGCGGAAGCGTTGTCAACGATATTGACAATCAAAAGATTCGTACCCTTGGACAAAGCAGTGTTGATATCGTTGGTCTGAGTAGCTTGGTCACCTTTACCGTCATAATTTGTATAGCTGATGCCAAGTGCATCCAGACGTTTATTCATCGCATCACGTACAGTGGATATGTATGCATCTGCATAATTGTAATAGAATACATCAGCGTGGAATTTTCCGGAACTGCTGTTATTACTAGATGTGGAACATCCGGTAAATAATACTGCTATCATAGCAAGCGATAAAATCATTGTAAGGAATTTTTTTCTGTTAAATTTCATAATACCTCCACATATGTATAAAACATTTAATATCTAAAGTTTGTACATATTTAATATTTTAGTATCTTTTATTATAATCTCGTTCATTTAAATAGTCAAGGAGAGAAATAAAATATTGCAAACGTATCCATTAATAAAGAATACAATCAAAATGGTACTAATAAAAATCCTTGCTTATTCAATAATTTTCAGCTATACTGATAAAGGATTTTTTTATTCTAAATTTTAGGAGGATTTTTTATGAAGGTATGCTTATTGATGGGAAGCCCTGACCCAAATCGCCGTACAGGTGAGCTTTGTAAGCCATTTATTGATGAATTAAGGCATAATAATGTGGAAGTTGACTATATTACGCTGCATGATAAAACAATTGCTCCGTGCCTTGGCTGTTATCATTGTCAAAATATTTCAGGTGAATATGGCTGTATTCAAAAAGATGATATGCAGACCATTGTCGAAAGCATTTTAAAAGCTGATATTTTAGTATTTGCTACACCTATCTACACATGGCAAGTTACTCCTCCAATGAAAGCAGTTATGGATAGGATGTTTGGATTAAATAAATTTTATGGTTCTGCGCCTCGAGAAGTTTTAAACAAAGGTCAAATATATGCGCTTATTTCAACCTGTGGATATGATATCGATTATGGTGCTGGACTCCTGGATGATATCCTTGTCCGATGGTGTAGCCACTCAGGGCTTCCTTATTATGGCATGTATGCTGTACAAGATGAAGATAACTTATCATCTTTTAGAACAAAATCTGCAATAGATGGAGCACGAGAATTTGCACAAGAACTAATTGAATATAAATATGAAAAAATTAAATATATAAAAATCGAAACAACCCGTCTGATTCTAAGATCTCTCAAAGAATCCGATGCAGAAGCGGTAAGTAATAACATCAAACAACCTATAGCCCAGCATTTAATATATGATATGGTGTTAGAAACTGAAGAAGCTGCATTGAATTGGATAAATTGGATTAATAACGAAAAATTCAACATTGCTATCCCAAATGTTGTACTTGCTATAGAATTAAAATCGAGCCATGAGTGCATCGGTCTTATCGGTGTCGCTCCAAAGCAAGAGATAGATAACGATATTGAAATCTTTTTTCAGATTGCAGATGAGTATCAAAATAATGGTTATGCTACAGAAGCTACTAAAGCCATGATCTGGTGGGCATTTGAGAAGGCTGATCAGGATGTGCTGTCAGCTATCGTTAAACCAGAAAATAAAGCCTCTCGAAGAGTAATTGAAAAATTAGGATTTATCTATGTTGAAACTATGAATTTGCCATATGATGGAACAGACTGTGCATTTGATTATTTTCGCTTGAATCATACGAGGAGGTAAATAATGAATCTTTATAAAAACTCACTAAGTACTGGAAAAGAAGGATTTTATGATATAACACATAAAGTTAAGGAATGTTTAACTAAAAGCAGCGTAAAAGACGGAATTTGCGTAATATTCTGTCCACATACAACTGCCGGAATAACCATAAACGAAAATACTGATGCAAATGTCCCTTCTGATATTTTGCTTGGACTAAAAAATGCTTTTAAAGAAGATCCAAATTTTAAACATTTTGAAGGAAATTCATTAGCTCATTTAAAATCTAGCGTCATAGGCTGCGAAAAAACTTTGATAGTAGAAAATTCAGAATTAGTCCTTGGAACGTGGCAGGGAATTTTCTTTTGTGAATTTGACGGTCCAAGAAAAAGAAATTTTTATGTAAAGATTTTATAAAAACGGGGCTGTTGCATAATGAATAAACATGCTGACGCATGTTTATTCATTATGCACAATTAAGCTGTAATTCCAACTTATTTTCTAACCACATAGATATTTAG
>WQUF01000141.1 GCA_009785875.1 Oscillospiraceae bacterium
TTATCCGGATTTCTCTTATGCTCATAAAGACGATTAAGTAGACCTTCACTGTTTTTTCTTGCACCTGCTTGCCCAATTAATTTATCTCCCCTTCTAAAGAGGAGATTTTTTATTTTCGTCTTAATTGAATCACATTTGACGAATCCTTTGCATTATTCTCATTATTATAAATAAAACTTCACTTATAAGTGTCTTTAATTTTAAAGCATTCTCTCAATTTAATTTTTCTATTTATATTATACTACAGATTCTCTTTTAGGTAGTTATTTTATTGAATTCGATTGCTAATTTGCTATAATATTAGTAGACACTATTGATCAATACTCAAGAAAATTGAAAGGACGAATTTAATGGAGAAAACAAATCGTTTAGAAGATAAGTTTTTATATAAAAAAGAAACTATCGATGGTAAAGTCATTTATACTCAGCCAAGAACCGAACATTCTGATATCGTTATTAGTATATATGATATTTTTAAAGAGTATTTTAGGATTAGTGGTAACACTAAATGTCTTGTATATCCAGATAATTTATTTTTATACTTAAAAAATGGTAGCAAGTTAATTCCTGATGTTATGGTTATTTGTGATGTTTCTAAAAAAACAAAACGCGGGTTTGAGGGAGTTCCTGAATTAGTCGTTGAAGTTTTATCTAGAACTACATATGATTATGATTTAACAAGAAAAAAAGAAATATACGAAGAATTAGGAGTAAAGGAATACTGGATAGTTGACCCATCTTTTAAAGGAGTTAGTAAATATATTTTGGAAGATGGTAAGTATAGTTTAAACGGTGTATTTTTTAAAAAAGATGAGGAGGATGATGTTGATGAAAATGTTGATTTAAAATATAGTTTTAATACATTTGTATTTCCTGATTTAGAAATTAGACTAGATGAAGTCTTTAAACAATAGATTATTTTGGAACCAGAAAGGAGACTCTAATATGAGAAGGATATCAGCCGAAGACCTAACTCAGCTGATGCGTGAAAAGCTAAAAAAGTATGGTGTAGATGAGGAAATATCATCGTCTTGCGCTAAGCTTATGGTTGAAAACAGCCTCGATGGAATCTATTCACACGGCATCAACCGATTTCCCAAGCTCATTTCTTTTTTAAGTAAGAAATACATAAAGCCTCAAAACAAGCCATCGTGTATTTGTTCTTTCGGTGCTTTTGAGCAATGGGATGGCAATTTAGGAATGGGTACCACCAATGCAAAAACATGTATGGATCGTACCATTGAAATAGCTAGAAAGTACGGCATTGGATGCGTAGCTCTTCGAAATACAAACCACTGGATGCGAGGTGGTGCCTACGGTCTACAAGCTGCAGAAGCCGGTTGCATTGGAATCTGCTGGACTAATACAAAACCAAACATGCCTGCATGGGGTGCGAAAGACTGCCGTATCGGAAATAATCCACTCATAATGTGTATTCCTCATAAAGGTGGTCATATCATGGTGGATGCTGCTATGGCACAGTTTTCATATGGAGCAATTGAAGAAGCTAAGTACGCTTGTCGACTGCTTCCAGTTCATGGAGGCTACGATAGCGATGGGAATTTAAGCAGCGATCCTGTAGAGATCGAAAAAACCGGTCGTGTTCTGCCTATCGGTTACTGGAAAGGTTCCGGATATTCAATAGTCATGGATATGATCGCAGCATGCCTTGCAAACGGCAACTCAACGCAGGAATTAGGAAAATTGGGTGAAGATGAATTTTCCATGTCACAGATCTTCATCGCCATCGACTTAAAAAAAAGCGGTGGAGATCCTGACGAAAAAATAAATTCCATCATCGAAGACCTTAAAGGCTCAATTCGGGTGAATGAAGGTCAGGAAATCCTATATCCAAACGAAAAAGCAACCCATACTAGAATTGACAACCTACAGAATGGCATCCCTGTAGAAGACAAAGTTTGGAGCCAAATTCAGTTATTATAAGGAGTGACTACTTAAAATGATTATAGGAGTACCAAAAGAAATTAAGCCCTATGAAAATCGTGTTGCTATTACACCTGCAGGTGTTCGAAGCTTTGTGCAAGATGAGCATACTGTATATATTGAGCATTCTGCTGGCACCGGTAGTGGTTTTACAGATGATGAATTTGTGGAAGCTGGTGCAAAAATCTTATCCTCTGCAAAAGAAGTCTACAACATTTCCGATATGGTTGTAAAAGTGAAAGAACCACTTCCGGCAGAATATGAATATTTCCATGAAAATCTGATCTTGTTCACATATTTGCACCTTGCACCCGAACCAGAGCTCACCAGAAAACTTTTAGATTGCAAAGTTACAGGCATAGCATACGAGACTGTACAGCTTGACGACAGATCTCTTCCTCTTTTGTCACCGATGAGCGAGGTGGCAGGTCGTATGTCCGTACAAGTAGGCGCACACCTTTTGGAAAAAATAAGCGGCGGTCGTGGGATACTTATCGGTGGTGTACCAGGTGTCGAACCTGCAAACGTTGTAATCGTCGGCGGAGGAGTTGTTGGAACAAACGCTGCGAAGATGGCAGTTGGACTTGGAGGTCGAATTACAATATTAGATATATCAGTGGAACGTCTCGAATACTTGGATGATATCTTTGGTAACCGCGTGACGACCATGATTTCTAATCCTTATAACATAGCAAAATATGTGAAAGAAGCAGATTTACTCATCGGTGCCGTTTTAATCCCTGGAGCCCGTGCACCTAAACTTGTCACGGAGAAAATGGTAGAATCAATGCGAGCAGGTGCGGTAATCGTCGATGTTGCAATCGATCAGGGAGGATCAATCGAGACAATAGACCATGTTACAACACATGCAGACCCATATTATATTAAGCATAATGTCGTACACTATTCAGTTGCAAATATGCCAGGTGCGGTACCTCGTACTTCCACTTTTGCGCTCACCAACGCAACCTTACCTTATGCGCTTCGAATTGCAAATAAAGGTGCATTAGCAGCGATGCGCGAGGATCATGCTCTGTTGAAAGGACTAAATACTTTCTGTGGCAATCTTTCCTGCAAGGCTGTAGCTGAAGCACAATCGCTACCTTATACTGATCCACAATTAATTATACAATAAAACAGGGACTGTTGCATAATGCAACAGTCCCTTAATTAAAATTTTATGGTTGTTTACCTATATAAGCCAAGATACCACCATCTACATAGAGGATGTGACCATTTACAAAATCAGAAGCGGAAGAAGCTAAAAATAAAGCAGGTCCCTTCAAATCCTCGACTGTCCCCCAACGTGCGGCTGGAGTCTTACCTATTATAAACTTATTAAATGGATGATCTTTGGCGCGAAGCGGTGCTGTCTGTGGAGTTTCGATATATCCTGGACCAATCCCGTTGCACTGTATGTTATACTCGCCATATTCACTTGCGATATTCTTTGTGAGCATCTTAAGACCACCCTTAGCTGCCGCATATGCGCTGACAGTTTCACGACCAAGTTCGCTCATCATCGAGCACAGATTTATGATCTTCCCCCCTCCTTTTTTTATCATGGAAGGGATTACAGCCTTAGCCATGATAAAGGGACCAGTCAAGTCGATGTCGATAACCTGACGAAAATCTGAAGCAGATAATTCTAACATTGGAACTCGCTTGATCATTCCAGCATTATTTACCAAAATATCTATGATCCCGATCTCTTTTTCAATAGTGGAAACCATATTTAAAACAGCAGCTTCATCCGTTACATCGCATACAAATCCATGTGCTTCTATCCCTACTTCTTTAAAAGACTCTATGCCTGCATCCACATCTTCCTGTTTGCGCTGATTAAATGCTATTACAGCTCCTGCTTCGTGCAAAACCTGAGCTATACCAAAGCCGATGCCGTAACGTGCACCTGTAACAAGTGCAACTTTCCCATTTAATGAAAACCTATCTACAACACTCATAATTCACCTCTCATTTCTATCTTATTTTCAGAGTATCTAAATTATCCATATCCTCATAAGTTTGATTTTCGCCGCCCATCGCCCAGATAAAAGCATAATTAGAAGTCCCGCATCCGGAATGTATGCTCCAGCTCGGCGAAATCACTGCATCAAAATTGTGCATCACTAAATGCCTTGTCTCTGCTGGTTCTCCCATGAAATGAAATACCACGTTGCCTTCTTTAAAATCAAAGTAAGTGTATATCTCCATTCGCCTCTCATGGGTATGTACAGGCATGGTATTCCATACGCTCCCAGGATCTAAGATCGTGAGTCCCATGGAAAGCTGGCAGGTCTTTAATACATCTGGATGGATGAATTGATTTATTGTACGCTTGTTGCTCGTTTCCTCTGATCCCATCTGCTTTTTTGCTGCATCGTTAATAGATATGAATTTAGTCTCGTAAGTGCAATGTGCAGGTGCTGAGACTCCATAAAATCTAGCCGGATTTGAGGCATCATCGCTTTTAAATAAGACTTCCTTTGTCCCCCTTGCGATATAGATGCAATCCTTGTTTCCCATCTTGTATTCTACTCCATCAGCTGTGCAGGCTCCTGGTCCTCCAATGTTGAAAAACCCTACTTCACGCCTCTCCAGCAAAAAGTGAGTTCCAAAATTAGCCCATATGTTCATGCCTTTATCCATAGGAACCTCATTTTTAACTGGCATTATCCCAATCGTGAGCATCCTATCCACGTGTGAATATACCGCTACCACTTCATCTTCTCTATAGAGATCTTGAATTAAAAATTCGTCCCTTAATTCCTTAGTGGTATAAGTCTTTACATCTTTTTGATTTGCTGAATATCTGATGTCCATATACTATCTCTCCTATTTTATTTAATGCGGTGTCAGTCCGGCAAACTTCATCATTTCCTCATAAAGCGCACTCGCTGCTTCTGGAGCATATCCATATACCATAAATGCATCCATGACATATGGAGAAAAAGGTATCCCTGTCAATTCTTTTGCAAATCCCATGGCTGCTATTTCGCTAAGCACCGAGATGCTGGAATAATTGTGCAAAAACTTTAATCCCCAGAGATCGAATTTAAACTTGTGCGTCCAAATCTCTTTCTTCTGATCTTCTTCTATAAAATGAAACAGCTCATGAGCAAGCAAAAGCTCTGGAATCTTCAATCTATTGGTCACTACTTCTTTTACGCCTGGCTTATTGAGGAGTCTTTCAGCTTTGTTGACTCCATCCATGTAGACAAAGATCTTATTCGGCTTTTTGAATTCTGCAAATAGGACCCGCTCTGTATTTTGTGGTATATATGGATAATCTACCAAAAGATTCATCTTCTTTGCGAGCTTCATCGGATCCCTCACTCCATATTTTGTAGTATATTCATCGCATATAGAAACGCCGCATGAAGTCGCTTTTTCTGCGAGTTCAATCCTTTTTGCATCATCGAATTTTCCATTTAAAGGCTCTCGTGAAAAGGCATATTTCACCCATGCTTCATCATCTATTTTGCAGAGGTCCTCTACGATTACGCTGATAGGTCGCACCACAAAATGCTCCTCCTTCATGCGATACGGAGAATATTTACCAAATAGACCATCTGTGATAGGCTTTATATATCTTTTTAATGTCTCTTTATCCATATATACACTCCTTTAGTTCAAATCATTTTTTGCGCCAATTATTAGGATTTCTTCGTTTGGTTCCCTATCGACCACATCGAGCTCCATGAGGAGTTCTACCTGTTCTAAATCGACGGCCGAATAGTCGCAGACTCTAGGTCCCATGCAGATATAAAAATCCGGGCGCAAGACGTTGTCAGTTTTAAAGATCGCAAGATCCTTCCACATATTTTCCACGACTTCTTTGTATTCGCCAGCCTTTGCTTTAGCGACTTTAGCATCAGAGCACTGAACTTTAATGAATCCTTTATTATCTACAATTCGAACAGGAGTCCTTCCTTCCGAAGCTTTGCCGGAAAATACAAATATCTTATCTGTCTTCTCTGCGAGCTTTATATCGGAAACCTTCGAGCCAAAATCATATTTAGCCAGCTGCTCTGCTTCTTTTTCATCGCATTCCTTGAGCAAATCAGTTGTCTTTGCTTCTGTTGAGCCAATAGCAATAGCAGTTATCTTGCTGGTTTGGTTGTCGATTTCGATATGCACTTCTACAGAATCTGGAGATGCTCCCGATGTGATAGCTGCATCGATAGCCTCTTTCTTCAATTCCTTGATATCTGCCTGAGT
>WQUF01000142.1 GCA_009785875.1 Oscillospiraceae bacterium
TAAGTTTATGATATCACTCAAAGTGTTGATTTCATCAGATTTTGTGAATATAATAAAACAAAATGTGTCAACTGATTTGATCATTTTTTGAAACACGCCTGTTTTTCTAAAAGAACAGAGTTCTCAAAAATACAGTTCAAATGACTGTTTATACACCTTAGTGTATAAACAGTCATTTTGCAACAGCCCCATATATTTTTTTAATTATAAAATAAATAAGTACATTCATTCCAATCCAAAGCTTATTTTAATAGCATTATTTACCAATATAATATCGCTCTCTGTCATCTTGCCTATTTTATCCCTTAGCCTTTTTTTATCAAGAGTTCTTATCTGTTCTAAAAGCACCACAGAATCTTTGCTAAGTCCATAATCTACCGATGAAATTTCTACATGAGTAGGTAATTTTGCTTTATTAATTTGTGAAGTTATCGCCGCAACAATAACTGTGGGGCTGTATTTATTTCCAGTATCATTTTGTATGATGATCACTGGTCTAATACCGCCTTGTTCAGAACCAATTACGGGACTCAGATCGGCATAGTATATATCTCCACGTCTAATCACTTGCGTCATTAGGCAAATCACACTCCATACAATTGCTATAACTATTTATTGTTTATATCCAAAGGGTCTCTGTTAGCTAAATCTTTCTCATAATTTGTAAAGTCATCCATATCATTGCAAAATCCTAATTCACTGATTTCAAGGTTAATCTTTGCCATTTCATAATATGCTCTTTCCAATTCTCTCAGCTCCCTATTCTTACCCTTTTTAGATAAATATTTTATTATAGTAGCTTCAGCACTTTTTTTAATTACATTTCTGCTTCTTATATTCCCTATTTTATTTACAGCTTTTGAACTCATAATTTTTATCCCTCCAGCAAAAGTTATACATAGTTTCTAACCTTAACTATTTGGCACTCACGCAAATAAATTCTAGGAACCCTCTTCGTGATCATGCAGAGTACTTCATAGTTTATCGTGCTTAAAGACTTTGCTAAATCCTCAATAGTAATCTTTTCTGATTCAGATTCCCCAATAATTATGACCTCATCCCCAACTTTAGCATCAGGAACATCATCTACATTTGCCATACATTGATCCATGCATATACTTCCAACTATAGGCACTTTTTTATTTTTAATGATGACACTAGCTTTATTGTTTAATAATCTAGAAAAGCCATCTGCATACCCAAAAGGTAAAGTTGCAATTTTTTCAAGAGTCTTTGTCCTATAAAGCCTGCCATAACTTATATATTCCCCTTTTGGTAAATCTTTCAGGTAAATGATAGTAGATTTAAAACAGAGTGCTGGTCTTAACTCTATTGTTCTTTTTGTTTCTAAAGATGGATAATACCCATATAATGAAAGACCGGGTCTAACAGCATCGTATATAGATTCAGGTATGTTTAAAATACCAGCACTATTTGATATATGTCTAATTTTATATTCTATCCCCATAGAATTTATTTTAAGACAAAAATCGTTAAACCTTTCCAATTGCATTAAAGTATATGAATTATCGCTTTCGTCAGCAGAAGAAAAATGTGAGTATATTCCTTCTATTTGAAGACAAGGAAGCTTTGAAATATTGTAAATAGCATTAAAGCTCTCTTCACAATATAAGAAACCTAATCTTCCCATTCCAGTATCTACTTTAATATGAATTTTAACATTTTTAAACCATCTTTTAGCTAGATCAGAAATTCTAAATGCTGTGTCATAATCAAAAACTGTCTGTTCAATATCATATTTTAAAAGCATATGATATAACGAAGGAGGGGTATAGCCTAGTACTAAAATTGAAGACTTAATACCGGAACGCCGTAATTCCACAGCTTCAGTTACCACAGCAACAGCAAATCTTGTTATACCATTAAGAGATAATACATGGGCTACATCTACAGCACCATGTCCATATGCATCTGCTTTTACAACAGCTATTATTTCCTTATTTTTTACTATTCTTTGTATATTTCTTAGATTATATTCAATATTATCTAAGTTTACCTCAACCCAAACTGGTCTAGTGTTATTATACAAACTGATTTCCCCCGAATATAAAATATAAAAATTTGTTTCCATCTGGATACAAAACGTCTAAACTATGGTTTAAGATGATTTGTAAAAATTATCATACGTGGCTTTTAACGTAACCTTACCCGAATCATCCATAAAAAAGAGAAAAGATGGAACTAAAAGTTCACAATTAATTAATAATTTACCACTAACATAATAATAACTTTCTATGCCCAATTTTTCAATAGGTAAAACAAAATATTTTTTACCAATATATTCCATTATTTCTAATTTATTTAAATTTTTTCCGGATAATATATAGTCATCTATGTATTTATGACAAAAAATAGCTTGGAATATTTTATCAAAATCCTTATTTACTTCATAATTTTTATCATTTAGCGAATCAATTATAATTATTTTTCCCTCTCCATAATTGTAGATCCTATCGTTATCGACTCTGATGGTATCATCGTTATTTTCATCATAGTAAATCGTTAGCTTATATGTAGATGTTTTTTTCTCACTTATCAATTGTAAGTCTACTTCGCTGTAATATCTTTTTAAGTGTTTAAGACCAATTATTTGATCATTTGTTTCAGGTTTCGTGCACCCTGCTAAAAGCATGCACGCTATTAACAGACAAAAAAGCTTTTTCATTCCTGCCACTTTATAATTGCTTACAGCTTATTATTATTCAATATAACAATAAATTATTACAACTTACAGAATAGTAAAAGCACAAGTTAAAAATTAGAATAATGAAGGTTCATAACAATTTATCATAATTCATGCCTGAATATAACATCCTTGCTATATTTATCTGCTTATTTTTTTCATCGATATAATAAAATATTATATAGTTTTTTATTACTAATTTGCGATATTCATGTTTTAACTGATTGTATGTTTTATAGACTGGATTTATATAAGGAAAATCATTTAATTTATCTACAGAGTTAACAATTTCAGCAGCTAACCTCATAGCTGCTGTTGGATTAAATAAATCCTCTGCAATATATTTAAGTATATTATCAATATCATTTTTTGCTTTCGGATTATAGTTTAATCTGTACATCCTGTTATTTCCTTTGCCGATTTTAGTATGTCATCTGATGTGTACCATAAATTTGATTTTTCTTCTTCTAGTTCAGCTTCTAATAATTTATAGTATACTTCATTGTCGAAGCGCAAATCCTCATATGCTTTCATGCTCAGCACAACCAAGTTCCCATAACCATTTTCTGTAAGAATTATAGGTTTTCCAGTTTCATGTGCAGCCTGTGATATTTCATTTAAATTCGATTGCAAGTCTGTTAATGGTCTAACCATGTTCATAAAAGAACACCTCCATTATCTATCATAGCATTACTGCGTTTGATAATCAATCATTAATATATATCATTAGAGTGACCACAAATATCTTTCATTGCCCTTGGTATAAAATTAATTAAATCTGTAGGCTGAACTGAATAATTTTCTAAAGATAGCATATCTCCACAAAACCCGTGTAGAAATACAGCAATAGAAGTGGAAATCAGTGGATTGGAATTTTGAGATATTATAGATGCTATTATTCCAGTTAAAGAATCCCCCATTCCTCCAGTTGCCATAGCAGAATCACCTGAAGTATTTATGAAAGTGAGATCTCCATCTGTTACAACCGTTCTATATCCTTTTAAGACTAATATAACACCATGTTCCTTAGCGAATTTCTTAGAATAATCGATTCTGTTGCTATTTACCTCATCAGAAGTTTTCCCTATTAGACGGGCGAATTCTCCTGGATGTGGAGTTAGTATGATTTCAGATTTTTTCTCCTTTAATAAATTTAAATTATTGACTAAAACATTAATTCCGTCAGCATCTATAACCATGGGAACATCCGAAGTCTTTATCAGATCTCTGACTATTTTAAGCGTTAGATTATTTTTCCCCATGCCTGGACCAATAGCTATGGCTTTAGATTTTTTTATATTCTCCAAAATTTTGTTTTCCTCTTTATATGTAATCACCATAGCTTCCAGTATTTTTAATTTAACGATATTCACTATGTCTTCACTAACGCACATAGTCACAGTTCCTGCTCCTGCCTTTACACATGCCTTGGCAGAAAGGCAAATAGCTCCCTCGAACCCCTTACTTCCACCAAATAAGGTTATATGTCCAAAAGTACCTTTATGGGAATATTTATCTCTTTTACCTAAATTTTCTTGCACAAATTGCTTATCTATAACATATTCTCTGGTGTCGTTATTCTTTAATACAGAATCTGGTATTCCGATCTTTTCAACAACAACCTCACCAGTATACTTTTCAGCTCCATAGTTTAAAAAACCTCTTTTAATTAATTGAAATGTGACAGTTTTATTTGCAATTATGCACTTGTTAAATGGTTCACCAGTATCTGAGTTTAAGCCTGAAGGAACATCTACAGATAAAATATATTTGCTATTATTGTTTATGATTTCAAAAATTTGCACTAAAAAATCAGATACAGATCTATCAGTCCCTGTTCCAAGGATGCTATCGATTAATATATCTGCTTTTTTAACATCCATCATGAAATTTGAAAGCTCACAGTTTAAAGCTAATATCTCAATTGGTATGTTCAAAGCAGTGCAAATATCGAAATTAGTTTTGCAGGCTTCTGACATATTTTCCAGATTACCTGTTAGATAGATCTTCACATTTTTATTTTCAATGAACAGAAGCCTTGAAAGTGCAAATCCATCTCCTCCATTATTGCCGGTGCCACAAATTACAACTATATTTTCAGCAGGATTTTCCAGCACATGATTTAAAAGTTTTCTTGCGGCAGTCTCCATAAGTATAATGCCAGGAATTCCTAATTTAAGGATGCAGTCTTGATCTATATTTCTCATAGTTTGGATGTTTCCGATCATCATATTATCATCTCCCTATTCAATTATAGATCAATCCTGCTTCTAATGCTAACTTAAATTTTAACAGTTTGTACAATAAGATCCTCTATTACTTCACTCATGTTAATTGGTGAAACGCAATACCTGCAAATTTTATTTATAAATCCCTTTACAACGTTGATGTCTGAAGAAATATTTTCCATCACATTGTTATATTGAAATTCTAATTGTTTTCCTTCAATAATTTCAACATCGATTTTAATTCCATAATTTAATCTATTTTTTTTATCTTCTGATAAAATTTCCTTTTCTACTATTTGATAAGTATAAATGTACTCTCTCTCGCCTTGAAAAATCTTATTAGTCAATGTACACATATTAACACCTCAAAATGATTATAATTCATTCTATCATATTTATTTCGCAGAAAAATGTAGAAACTTTAAACAAATTATAAATCTTTTTTAAACATTTTATAACAAATAAACATTTCTTATTTATTTCGCAAATTTTCGATTTTATTGCTTATTTTTCATCAAATGTTTAATAATACTTATAATCGCCATAAAGTTTCTACTGTTTATTCCATATAGAGAAAGATCATTTTATCAGGTTCTTTGTTTCAAAAAATAAAGATTTATTTGAAATTATTTTTTCTTCACTCCCAATTACACATAGTCCATAATCTTTTAAGCACTCTTTAAGCATTTTAGAAAGGCTTTTTATTTCATCTAAATTTATATTTAAGACCTCATCTCTTTCTTTTTGCAAAGTATCATAAGAAATATTTCTTATAAAAAATTCATCTGATGTACCTCCTTTTTGGGAAGGGGATAAAGGATAATCCAATTTGCTTATAGTGCCTATTATAGTCTTTAACAATTCATCTTCATCGCAGTAATAATTTTCAAAAAATGAAGCTAGTTCCAGATATGCATTTAGGGTTTCTTTTAAATTAGGATCCCTGTACGATGACAATATAAATTTACCGTTTCTTGAAAAATTGATAAAGCATCCATAGGCTCCTCCCATAACCCTCACTTTATTCCATAAATAATCAAAGCTTGCTATAGTCCTTAAAACATTTAACTTCCCAGAATAGCAAAATCCTAGCTTTTTAAAATTACTTGCTAAAGAAACAAATTGTATCTGGGATGAAGTCATAAGTCCTTCGTTTAATTTTTTAAATTCTAAACCTAATTCTATTTCCTCTCTTTCAAGAGTCGGTATTTCAGCTAATATTTCTTTTAAA
>WQUF01000143.1 GCA_009785875.1 Oscillospiraceae bacterium
ATACTAACGAGCGAAAACATTTGCCAATGGTTAAGCTACAAGTGTTCCATTGGTTTTACTTTTTACAAATGTATTTTCATTAACAGGAACAAGATCATCAAATAGTTGAATTTTTTTACCTATAAGTTGATCAATTATTTTTTTATTTTCTTTATCAGTGCTGTTTATTAAGGAATCAATTCTTTCCTTAAATTCATCAAAATTATCATAATATTTTGTACGCAGATTTCTTTTTACGAATCCCCATAGTCGTTCTATCAAGTTTAGATTTGGGCTGTATGGGGGTATGTATACAAGTATGATTCCTAATTGATCTGCTAATTCTTGTACGATCTTGCATTTCTGATATCTTGCATTATCAAGTATCACATACATTGCTTGACTTATATTCTTCATTGAAAGCTTTCTTAGCAAATCACATACTGATCCTCCATTAAGATAATCGTCATTTGAAACCATTGTTACCTCTTTTGTTACATAATCCAATGCTCCTAATACATTGTAACGCATACGTCCTGATAATGTCTTGACAAATCGGCGTGTCTTTCCATATATACGCCCAAGAAAATCACAGCCCATAACAAAATGAGAACCATCCATAAATTGAAGATTGATTATTCCACTTTTCGCTTTTTCCATAAGTTGATATAGAGTATTATCACAAAATTCTCGTTGCTTTTCTGCATCTGCTTTTGCTGGTAATGATCCACTTTTTAGACCTCTAATTTTGTTTTTTTTTAACAATCTTCCAACTGCCCACACTGATGTTTTTATTCCGAATTTCTCAAATATCATGTCTGCTATCTGTTGTCTATTTGTGTAGTTGTTCTTTTCTATTTCATCAACAATTTCTGTTTCTACATCTTTAACCTTTGATTTTTGTCCGCCTCCTTTTACTACAAAAAGACTCTCTATTTCTTTGGTCTTTAAATCTTTTCTCAAAGAACGAACACTTCTATCACAAAGCTTAGTCAATTCTGTAACACGAGCATTTGGAATACCTGCTAAGATCAATATCATACTCACTATTCTCTTTGCAAGAGTTTCGCACATAAACATACACATAAAGTTTATTATTTTAATCATTTGCTCAGTTTCTTTATTTATTGCTATGTTTGTATTATTGTTATCTATATCAATATTTTCATTGTGTTCCATGTATTCCAGCTCCTTTGTATATTCTGTCTATACATTATCACAATTTGTTATAATTGTACAAGCTTTTTTTATTTATTCGGCAAATCTACCTTCTCGTTGGTATATCGAAGCTTTTTTGCATTTGTGCAAGGTAAGGCCGACTGGCTATCAAGAAATACCCCTTGGAACAGGAGAGGCACCAAGTGTACGTGAAGCAGTGGAGCATTTGAAAGCATTAACTGGCTCATCTTCAGAATTGAGATTTGGGGTGGTAAAAAAACGGCAATTGGAACCTGAATTGTCAGTAGCTGATACAGATATCCTCATGAATATGGGGTTTAGGTGTAAATACTCTTGGAAAGAAGGTTTTGAAAATACAGTGAAGGGAGAATTTTCATGAAAGATTTACTGATAACTGGAGGATGCGGTTTTTTAGGCAGCAATCTAGCATCCTTTGGTATTGATAATGGTTATAGTATAACTGTCTTTGACAATTTATCAAGGCATGGTTCAGCAAAAAACTTAGAATGGCTAAAAACATTAGGTAGCTTCAATTTTATATATGGAGATATACGAAACAAGAATGATGTTGAAACAGCCATAAAAGCTGCTTGTCCTGATGCAATATTTCATTTATCGGGACAGGTTGCTATGACAACTTCTATAGAAAATCCATTCATGGATTTCGAAATCAATACTATAGGTACAATAAATCTTTTGGACACCGTGAGAAAATATAGTCCGCATACAGCTGTTTTTTATTCATCTACTAATAAAGTCTACGGTGATTTAGAAAAATACGAATACAGGGAAACCGAGACAAGATATGTGTGCGATGATTTTCCAAATGGATATCCAGAAAACTTGACTTTGGATTTTCATTCTCCATATGGATGTTCAAAGGGTTCTGCTGATCAATATATGTTAGATTATCATAGAATTTTTGGCTTAGATACAATAGTGTTCCGCCATTCATCGATGTATGGCAGTAGACAATTTGCTACCTATGATCAAGGCTGGATTGGTTGGTTCTGCCAAAAAGCTATAGAGAAATACGAGAACCCCAATTGTAAGCCATTTACTATATCAGGTAATGGTAAGCAGGTTCGAGATATTTTACATGCAAAAGATATGGTTTCACTTTATTATACATCGCTAAATAACATAGAGAAGTTGACTGGGCAGGCTTATAATATCGGTGGTTCTATGAAGCAATCGCTTTCACTATTAGAATTGTTTGCCATATTGGAAGAATTGTTAGATATAAAATTAGAATATTCACACCTTCCTGTACGTCAAAGCGACCAAAAGATATTCGTAGCAGATATTTCAAAGATCTGTTCCTTCATTGATTGGAAACCAGAGATAACAAGCAGAGAGGGAATAAAACAAATGATAAATTGGATAAAAGGAGAGAATACTAATGAAAGTTGCAATAATGATTCCATCTTACAAAGAGGCAGAAAATCTTGAATATTTATTGCCAAAGATTCATGATGAGATGAAATTAACAGGATGTGAGTATACAATTACTGTCATCGATTCTATTAAGCAGACTGATGATACAAAGCAAGTTTGTGATAAAAATGGTGCTATTTATTTACCAAGAAGAGGCAGCGATAATTATGGTGATGCAGTTCGGACAGGGATTGAAGATGCAAAGGCAGACTATATCGTATTCATGGATGCGGATGGCTCACATGATCCCAAATATCTTCAAGATATGCTGGCAAAAGTAAAAAACAACGATATGGTTATTGGTTCTAGGTATATGAAGGGTGGGCATACGGATAACAACGTGCTTTTAGTTCTTATGTCAAAGCTTTTAAATATGACGTATAACATATTGTTTGGGCTTAAGGTAAGGGATGTATCCAATAGTTTACGTGTATATAGCGCAGATAAAATTAAATCCTTGATACTTACTTGCCAGAACTTCGACATTATCGAGGAAATCATCATTAAGATGAGCCTTGAATTCTCACCTTTGTCAGTTGCTGAAGTTCCTATCACTTTTAATAAAAGGCAGTTCGGAAATTCAAAGCGTAGCTTCATAAAATTCGTATTTTCATATTTTGCGACATTGCTTCGTCTTCTTAGGTACAAGATAAGCTTTAAAACTATAACAGTGAACAGTGAACGTTGAAGAAGGAATAAATTATTATGAATGAAACAATTAGAGCTGAAGAGAATTATTATGAAAAAAATTTTTTTATAAATATAATTATTTGTTTTATTAGTATTATACTCTCTTATATAATAGTAATGTCATTAGTTAAACCAAGTGATGCCTTAAATGTGGATAAAATTACAAAACTATATATTTATAATATATCAAATTTTACACCAGAATCTCATGAATTTAAAAGATTCATTTTATATGTTTTCTTTATTTCTTTATTTGCATATATATTATCGAGTTTATATAGAAAATTAGAATATCGCATACCGTTTTGGTTAGTAAAAATAATAAATCCATTCATACTGACCATTTCTTTTTTAATTATTATAGTATTTTTTTTCAAATTAATTAGATTTGATGACGGTTTTTATGCAGAATTGCTTTCTATAAAAACATCCGCACCATTAACGATTTTAGTATTTGGTATAAGTTTAATCATCATATATATGAGTATTTTGTTAAAAAGAAGCATTAAATATAATATTACTATTGTAATAGATATAGTAATGATTTTAATTTGCTTAATATTTTTTAAATATGATAGAATTTATAGAATGAATATGTTTATGTGGCATCTTGCTCCCGTTTTTAATCCAATCTATGAAATATCACAAGGGCATACTCTTGGTATTGAGCTAAAAGCATTATATGGGTTTTATGGATATTTTTTTTACTTTATTCAAATGATATTGTTTAATAGAATCAATGTATTGGATACACTTTTAATAATAAATATCCTGTCAATGATTATAAGAATTTTACTATATATAACTATTTATAAGTTGTTTAAAAGCAAAGTTATTTCTTTAGCAGTAACATCATCAATTATATTTTTTTGCCAAGTTTTTCCGTTAATATATACACATCCTCATTATCAATATTATCCTATTCGCGTGATAATTCCAGTTTTAGTATTATTTTTTATTGTCATGCTTCATTACGAAAAAAATTCAAAATATAAGAATTTATTTTTTGTTTTTGCATCACTTTCAGCTTCTTTAGGAATTTTTTGGAATATTGAAACAGGATTAATATCTTTAGTATCTTTAGTAGGATATATATTATGCGATCATTTAATTAAGTATAAGATTTCAGAAAAGGATTTTTGGAATAATATTAAGAAGTATATCTTTATCATAATCTTAAGTTTAGGCTTTAGTTTCATTGCTATACAAATAATAACGAAGATTAGAAGTGGATTATTTTTAAGAATTACTGATATATTTTGGGGTATAAAAGTATTTGCCGGTGACGGATTTTATATGATACCGCTTCCAGAAGGGCATCCTTATATACTTGTATTAGGAATTTATAGTATTGTTTTAATAACTTCTATTTTTTCTACTACAAAAGCGAAACAATTTGAACGTAAGAATGACTCTTTAGATATTGACCCTATAGGTACAGCAATATCAATTTTAGGGTTTGGATTATTTTATTATTATTTAGGCAGAAGTCATGCTCATTGTTTTGCGTTTTGTATTTGGCCTGCTTTTATATGTCTAGCATATATCGGGATTAAGTTATATAAATACAACCAAAATAAATATATTGAATTCAAATCAAATATAAAAAATAATTCTATTATCGATTTTTCCTTTGTGATCACATATACTTTGGTACTTTCTATATCATTTTTTATTTTTACTGTAGGGTTTTCACTATATTCAGCGAAGGAGAATTATGAATCACAAAAAGATGAAATAAGTTTTTTAGAGCAAATTAACGATGGAACTCAATTTATCAATAAATATAGAAGTGAGAATTTATTTGTATTTAATGAATGTTCTATGTATTATTTATCTATGCTAAATCTTAAAAATGATTATATAGGCTCAGCAAAGATCGATTTTTTCTTCAAAGATGATTATATGAATGTTGTTAATCAAATCGATAATTATAAAGGAAGGATAATTATAACAGATCATGAGCTAAAAAATCCATTGATTTTTGAAGATGGTGAAACTTATAAAGATAAATTAGAGAGAATACTAAATAATAAGTATAAATTAGTAGGTAAAGAAGGCATTTGGATGGCTTATGATTCTATAGGGAGTTATTAAAAAATTAATTTTTAAAATAAAAAAATGGTCAACTTTTCCTTGGATCCGCATAGAAATAATATATGAATATTAAAATATGGAGGATAATTTTTATGCCTACTATTAAAAAAACAGGTATAATCAAGGAATGGGATTTTAGCGATCCTGATGATGAAAAAGAAAAACCAGATAAGCCTAAACGTGTTATTAAGGAAGAACTCATTCAGGAATGGGACTTCAGCGAAAACAAAGATGAAGATGATGAAAATGAAGCACTAATCGATGATGAAAATGAAGAGCTCATTCAGGAATGGGACTTCAGTGATGCTGATAAAGAGGAATCTAAAGATGGTTTTGATTTAGAAGATAGTGAATTTCAGATTTTTGTTGATGAACAAGATATTGATGCTACGCTAAATTCTAAAGCTTCAAAACCAGAAACCAGCGATGTATTTTTAGATACTATAGCTATTTTTTTAGATAAATTTGAATATATCGATCTTCCTAATTTAGTTGATATAGATAGTTCAATAAATTTCTTTCCAAATCCAAGCGATGAGGAACTCGTTGATCTCATGGAATCGCTGGAAATTTTCGGCTTGCTTTCGCCACTTACAGTTATAAAGTGCAAGGATTCCGATAAGTATACTGTAGTCTCTGGAAGATCGAGGCTTGCTGCCTTAAAGAAGCTTTATGATCAATCATTTGAGTCAAATTATTATAGCATCCCTTGCAGAGTCCTGGA
>WQUF01000144.1 GCA_009785875.1 Oscillospiraceae bacterium
GAAAGGTGAAAACCGTTATAAATTTATTAAAACTAATAGTAGTATTTAGTAGATTTTATGTAACGGGATGTTATGTTGCTCAAGAAAATGTTCAAAAACAAATACGGAGAAATCCGCGGCGGTTGGCCACTATTGGTGGGGGTGGTATTGCCTTTTTTGGGTGCTACAATGCCAATAGGGAATTCCGATTACGCTGGTATAGTGAGAAGAATGTTTATGATTGCCGGAATATTTCTATTGTTCTGGCTGTTTTACAAGAGACCGTTTAGACACTTAGGTCTTTATAGAAAACATTGGGAAAGGCAGTTAGCACTAGGGGCTCTTTTCGGTGCTGTATCTGTGTTGTTGTTAATTGCTCTGCTGTGCATTACAGGCACGATTCGACTGACTGACTTCAATTTGGCCGGGTTTGCTGACGCAACTTTTTGGAGTGGTTTATTCCTCTTTTTGTTCATAGCTTTTTTTGAAGAATTACTATGCCGCGGCTATATGATGACCGTGTTAAAGACGACCCGTAGCAAATGGGTGATCGTCCTTGTGCCGGCTGTCATTTTTAGTCTGCTACATATTTCCGACGGCAACGCAACATTGCTTACACTGGTAAATGTTGCGCTGATAGCTCTGTTATTCACGTATATGTTTATAAAGACAGGCAAGTTGTGGCTCTGTATAGGCTTCCATTTCGCATGGAATTTTTTAGAAAGCCGTATCATACAGGATTACAACTCTGTATCGCAAACGCCGTTGGTTCATGCAACTTTTACAGGTCCTAACTGGATGACCGGTGGGGCGTTCGGCCTTGAGGGAAGCATAATCTGTACGCTGGTTATTTTGCTTGGTTTTGTGTTCGTGCGTTTTTGTATTAAACCATTTGGAAAAGAAGAAAAATTCTGGAGTATTGACAGTGATATGCCACTGACCAGAAATACAAGTTCAACGCATTTTTTACAAAACCCCAAATAGAGGTAAGACCGAGAATTTTAAATCTACTATAAAGACTTTCAAATCATATTTTAAATGATGATTTGAAAGTCTTTTTAACTATATAAGTCTAATTATTTATGGTATATTTTAAATAAGATATAAATTAATATGAGAAGGGGATAAAATAAAAGGTTATATTGATGTACACAATCATGCAGTTCCAAAGGATTACGTGGATGCTCTAGGGCGTATGGGCGTTAAAAAGGCACTTGGGGTGCAGCTTCCTACTTGGAATGAAAAAGATGCTCTGAAGGTTATGGATGAAAATGGGGTGGAGATGCAAATATTATCAATCTCTGCACCAGGTGTATGGTTTCGTGATGCTGATCCTAAAATGAGCCATGCTAAAGAGCTATCTCGTTCTACAAATGAATTTTTAGCGAGCTTGATTCAAAAGTATCCGACTCGTTTTGGTGCTTTTGCGACAACGCCAATGCCTGATGTAGAGGCTTCGCTGCAGGAAATAGCTTATGCTTTCGATGCTCTCAAACTGGATGGAGTTGTCTTACTTTCTAACTATGATGGGTATTACTTAGGTGATAAGAAGTTTGATAAACTTTTTGCAGAGCTTAACAAGCGAAATGCAGTTGTCTTTATACATCCAGCTACTCCTCCAGGGATCGAAGCTTCTCATTTTGGTTTACCGGAAGCCATGATCGACGTTTGCTTTGATACGACGCGAACTGCTTTTTCACTCATTATAAACGGAGTAACTAAGAGATATCCTAATATAAAGTTTATATTAGCTCATGCAGGTGGCGCAGTTCCTTATATGGCAGCTCGTGTTGGCTTTGTAACTCAGCTTGCAGCAGACTTAAAGGGTGCAGCACCGCATATTGCTGATGGTATTGGAGCTGCAGGTAAAATCATCCCTGGACTTAAAGATCATATGCCTGACACTTTGAGCTATTACTTAAACTTGCGTAAGAATGTAATGCCAGAAGGTACAGACTATTTTCTCCGTCAATTTTATTATGATACAGCACTTTCAGCATCGCCACATGCATTTGCATCGCTTTTAACTCTTGTGGATACAAGTCATGTGTTGTTCGGAACGGATTCTGCATTTGCAGGAAAGAGTGCTGTGAAACCTACTATAGTCGGTGTTGAGACATATAAAGAGTTTTCGGATAAAGACATTGTAAACATACGGAATGCTACAGCACTTGAGCTTTTTCCAAGATTAAGAAAATAATCTAGTTCATGCTATTACGATAGAGAATTGGGGGTTAGAATTATGAAGAAATTTTGGTTCATTGTTTTATGTGTTATTATTATATTTGGAATTTTTTTTGCTATACCAAGACCAAAATCAGTGAGTGAAAATAGATTTATTATAGGGAAAAACGCTAGACCGCTTTTAATCGCACACGGTGGCGGAAATCAAGAATTCCCAGATAACACATTAGAAGCCTATTATAATGCATATAGCATAGATCCCGATTGCATGCTCGAAACTGATGTAAGCTTGACTAAAGATGGAGTGATTATATTATCACACGATACTACTCTGGATAGAAAGACAAACGTCACTGGGAATATAATTGATTGGAATTATTCTGATTTAATTTCACAAAAAGTTGACTTCAATTATGAGAATGAAGTATCTCCTGAAAGCAATGGATATAAGGTCTCTAATGAATTAATTACTTACAAAAACTTTGAAGGAAAAGAAGTTACTCCTCTCGATGTTAAATATCCTTATGGAGTATCTCCTAGGGATGATACGAAATTTTTAGCGACTACTTTAGAAGAATTGATAAAGGATTTTCCAAATAATACAATCAATGTGGAAATTAAGCAAGATGGAGATATTGGTCTTAAGGCTTTGGATACTGTTATAAAGCTTTTAAGCGATCTAGATGTTGATTATAACACATTCAATAGAATTGTATTAGCATCTTTTCATACTAATGTTTACAATAAAATAAAGGAATACCAAAGGACAGAATATCCAAATTTGAAATTCTCACCTAATGCCGATGGAATAATACTTCTATACTTAACTCATTGGATAGGACTTGACTTTATTTACCATGAACCGGTTACTGTTTTGCAGATACCTCAGCATCAAAGTATATTGCCACTTAATTTTAAATTTTTTATAGATGCAGCTCATAGGCACAATATAGCGGTTCATTATTGGACAATAGATGATGAAAATGACATGAGGATTTTAGCTAAAAGAGGAGCAGATGGAATCATGACTGATTTACCTTCTAGGCTAAAGAGCGTACTTGATGAGCTTTATTAATTAATATAAACACAGAAATATGGAAATTTTTCTCATATCTTTGTGTTTATTTTTTATTATAATTTAGCATTTTTTATTATGTAAATTAATATTATATATTAACTTTATTTATTAATCTCAATATATATTTTTAGATGAGGAAGTGAATATATGCATAAAGATTTGCTAGGTCAAAGATTTGGCAGGTTAGTTGTAATTCGTGCAACAGATCAGCATGCCAAAAATAGAAATTTAATATGGGAGTGTAGATGCGATTGCGGAAATGTTACTTTGGTTCCCAGTGGGGGTCTTACTAGTGGTCAGAGAAAATCATGCGGATGCATAAAAAGAGAAAAAATTACTCAAGCAACTATAAAAAAACGTTATGATTTAACAGGACAAAGATTTGGCAGGTTAGTGGTAACTCGTTTATCAGAAAAGCGTAGCAAAAGTAGAGGTTTAATATGGGAATGTAAATGCGATTGTGGAAACACGACTCTGGCTGAAGCTAATGGTCTTAAAAGTGGACTGAGAGTATCATGTGGATGTATACAAAGGGAAAAATTTAGGCAATTAGGATTAAGCAACCGTAAAGATATTACAGGACAAAGATTTGGGAGATTACTCGTCATTCGCGATACGGGCAAGCGAAAGGACGAATCTCCTATATGGGAATGCAAATGCGATTGCGGAAATGTGGTTGAAGTTAGGTATAGCCATCTTTCAAGTGGAGATACAAGATCATGTGGATGCTTGCAAAAAGAATTTATTGCAGAATTAGGAAAAAGTAGCTATAGAGATGTAACAGGGCAAAGATTTGGCCGATTATTAGTTTTACGACAAACCGGTAAACGCGCCAAGTCAGGATCTGTGATCTGGGAGTGTATTTGTGATTGCGGCAATAAAATTGAAATACCCATGGAAGCTTTAGCACATAAATCTGATATAAAATCGTGTGGATGTTTACTTTATGAAATGAAGGTTGAGTATGGAAAGAGCATTGATTTAGATAAACAATTTGGTCGAATAGATAATACTTCGATTTGTATTATTAAATCTAAAAAGGTGCGAAAAGATTCAGGTACTGGACATAGAGGCGTAGGTTACTATAAAAAATCCCAAAAATATTATGCTTATATAGGATTTAAAAAGAAGCTTCATCACTTAGGCTATTTTAATACTTTAGAGGAAGCAATAAAAGCTCGCCAAAAAGCAGAAGAAGAGATATTCGAACCTTTTGTGAAATTGTATGAAGAAAATATGATGGGGGATAAAAAATAAATTCTTATTTAGAAAATTTGTTTAAAAATCGATATTTATCAAATACTAATAGCAAATTTAACAATAGGAGGAAAATAATGAAAAGGATTAAATTTGCAATAGTGATACTCTCTTTTTTATCGATTTTTTTAAATTCTGTATGTGTACATAGCTTGCCATTTTTTAATAGAAAAACTGCAAAACCTCAAGATATTTTGATTAAATATATGAATTGCATAAATGAATCAAGATTTTTGGAAATGTACTCTATGCTAAACAAAGAAAGTCAAAGCCAAATATCTATTGGAGATTTTTTAACTAAGAATAAAAATATATACGAGGGCATAAAGGCAAAAAATCTAGCTGTTAACATCACAGGAGTGGAAGAAAAAAGTAAAGATGAAACAATAGTGAAATACGATTCTGTATTTAATACAATGGCAGGAAACATCGCTTTTTCAAATGAGGCTACATTTGTTTTAAATGAGAACAGGAAGTATGGCTTAAAATGGAGTACTAAATTGATTTTCCCTAATCTTGAAGATGGTGACAGAATAAGGATAAGTACCATAAAATCTAAAAGAGGGGATATTTATGATAGAAATGGAGAAATAATTGTTGGCCTTGGGAAAGCATCCTTGATTGGTATAGTCCCAGAAAAGATTGGAGAAGACAGGGCAGCTAAAATTTTTGATATTTCTAAGATTTTAGATATATCTATAGGGGAAATAGATAAACTATTAAGTGCTCCATATGTGAAAAGCGATACCTTTGTACCAATAAAGACCATTTCAAAGGGTCAAACTTCACTTGAAGAAGCTCTTTTAAAGATTCCTGGAATAATGATTAAAGATAAACAAGTTAGATTTTACCCTCATGGTGAAAAGGCTTCTCATTTAACTGGATATGTTCAAAATATAAATAAAAAAGAGCTTGAAAGCCTTAAAGATGAGGGATACAATCAAAATAGCGTTATTGGAAAATCTGGCATCGAAAAGATATATGAAAAAAAGCTAAAGGGAACAGATGGCAATGAAATTTATATCATAAATGATTCAAAAAATAAAAAAGAATTAATTGCAAGAAAGGATCCCCAAAATGGTGAAGATGTAAAACTAACTATCGATATGCGAGTACAAAATGCATTATATGATGAATTTTCAATGGATAAAAGTGCAAGTATTGCAATCAATACTAAAACCGGTGAAGTTTTAGCTATGGTTAGTACACCTAGCTTTAATTCTAATGATTTTATAGTAGGAATGTCAAAAAGTAAATGGGATTCTCTAAATAGGGATGTAAATAAACCTTTATTAAACCGCTATAAAGGAGCTTCAGGTCCAGGATCTATATTTAAACCTATCGTTGGAGCTATAGGGCTAAATACTCGCAAAATACGACCTGAAGATGATTATGGTCACAGCGGTCTTACTTGGCAGAAGGATCCATCCTGGGGTTCTTACTTTGTAAAGACTTTAAGAGAGTATAGTGATATTAGCAATTTAAAAAACGCTCTAATTTATTCTGACAATATTTATTTTGCAAAAGCAGCTTTGAACATAGGTAAAGATGTTTTAACTAAAGAGCTATTGAATATTGGTTTTAACGAAGATAT
>WQUF01000145.1 GCA_009785875.1 Oscillospiraceae bacterium
GTAACAGGGTCAATAAAGCTACCAGAAGGAGTAGAGATGGTAATGCCAGGAGACCACATAGATATGACAGTGGAATTAATAGCACCAGTAGCAATGGATAGAGAATTAAGGTTTGCAATAAGAGAAGGCGGAAGGACCGTAGGTTCTGGAGTTGTTACTTCTATACTAGATTAGTTTAATGGGAAAATTAAGGGTTAACTGCTGAATCAATAAACTTATAAAATCGATACAAACATTAACAAAATGTCTATATTTACTGGCGTAAATCCCCAAGGTTTTATAGGTATATCGCTTAACGCATTGAATTGATTGACTTTCTTTGTTATATACCTATATAATGATTTATAGGTATATATCTCTGAAATCTTTATTATAACACTATTTATTGATATACCTATAATTTTTACGGGGATTTACATTAAAAGTATTTAAGCGGTTTTTACATTTGGAGGTGTATAAAATGGCAGCAAAAGGTGCAAGGATTAAGATAACTTTAGCTTGTACAGAGTGTAAACAGAGAAATTATCATACCATGAAAAACAAAAAGAATAATCCTGAAAGATTAGAACTGAAGAAGTATTGTAAATTTTGCCGAAAACATAGTACTCATAAAGAGACGAAATAGAGTTGACGAGGTAGAGAAATGGCAGAAAATAATAGAATAAAAAAGCTTTTTGGCGAAGTAAGAGCTGAATTTAGAAGAATAACTTGGGCAAATTGGGATCAATTTAAAAAATCAGCAATCATTGTTTTAAGTGTATGTGGTTTTTTTGCTGTTTATGTTGGTGTGGTTGATGCAATTTATTCTAAAATACAATCACTAATCTTTAAATAAAAGGAGGTAAGTATCCTGAATTATTATGGCAGAAAAAGCTAAATGGTATGTGGTACACACATATTCTGGATATGAAAACAAAGTAAAAGTAAATCTTGAAAAAGCAATTGAAAATAAAGGTCAGGCTGATCTAATTCAAGACTTGCAAGTTCCTATGGAAGAAATAACAGAAGAAAAGAATGGAAAACAAAAAGTAATTCAAAAAAAAATTTTTCCTGGATATGTTTTAGTAAAAATGATCATGTCTGATGAATCATGGTATACTGTGAGAAATACAAGAGGGGTTACAGGATTTGTTGGACCAGGATCAAAACCAGTACCTTTAAGTGATGATGAAGTTAAAGCTATGGGAATAAAGGATACATTAGTTGCACTTGACATTAAAATAGGGGAAAGTATCAGGATCATCTCAGGACCTCTTCAAGGTTTTACTGCTGCAATTACTGAGATTAATTCTGAGAAGAGGAAAATAAAAGGTTTAGTTAACATGTTTGGTAGGGATATACCTGCTGAACTTGAATATAATCAAATTGAAAAGCTAGATTAGGTTTTAACTAATCGGTGGGAGGTATATAATGGCAAAGAAAGTAGTAGGAATGGTTAAACTTCAACTTCCTGCAGGAAAAGCTACACCAGCACCACCTGTTGGTCCCGCATTAGGTCAACATGGGGTAAATATCATGGCATTTTGCAAAGAGTTTAATGCAAAAACTTCTAATCAAGAAGGATATATTATTCCAGTTGTTATAAGCGTTTATCAAGACAGGAGTTTTAGTTTTATTCTAAAGACACCACCTGTTGCAGTTTTGATTAAAAAGGCTTTAGGAATAGAAAGTGGATCGAGTGTCCCAAATAAAACTAAAGTTGGAAATTTAACCAAAGCTCAAGTTAAACAAATTGCAGAGACTAAAATGCCTGATTTAAATGCAGCTTCTTTAGATGCAGCTATGAGTTTGGTAGCAGGTACTGCAAGGAGTATGGGTGTCACTGTTGAAGAATAATTTTGTTTAAAAAAGTGGGAGGTAATAGCCGTCATCACCACAAGGAGGATTTTAATAAATGGGAAAGAAATATTTAGAAAGCTTAAAATTGATCGAAAAAGGAACTGTATATGCACCTAAAGAGGCTTTGGATTTAGCCCTAAAAACTTCAAAAGCTAATTTTGATGAGACGATTGAGCTACATGTTAGGTTAGGTGTGGATCCAAGACACGCTGATCAACAGGTTAGAGGAGCAGTTGTATTACCTAACGGAACAGGAAAAATTGTGAGAGTTTTGGTATTTGCTAAGGGTGATAAAGCAAATGAAGCAATTCAAGCTGGTGCTAACTTCGTCGGTGCAGAAGATCTCATCGAAAAGATCCAAAAAGAAAATTGGTTTGATTTCGATGTTGTTGTTGCTACCCCTGATATGATGGGTATAGTTGGAAGGCTTGGTAGAATTCTTGGTCCAAAAGGTTTAATGCCAAATCCAAAATCAGGAACTGTTACTTTTGATATCACAAAAGCATTAGCAGATATTAAAGCAGGTAAAGTAGAATATAGGCTGGATAAAACTGCCATTATTCATGTTCCTATTGGGAAAAAGTCTTTTGATATTCAAAAGTTAAATGAAAACTTCAATACTTTGATGGATGCGCTTATTAAAGCGAAGCCAGCTGCAGCTAAAGGGCAATATATAAAATCAATTACAGTAGCTAGTACTATGGGTCCTGGTATTAGGGTAAATACTACAAGGACTAATGAATAGTTATTCAGAATACAATTTAAAATATAATAGTTCCGTAGACAGTAGGTGCTTATTGCGTAATGTTTATCAGCCTACCTAGGTTTATAAATTTTTGCACTAAGCATTAGTTTTTTGAGACCTTCTGTACTACAGAGGGTTCTATTATTTTAAGGAGGTGTAATATGAACAAAAATAGAGAGATCAAAGAAAAAAAGATTGAAGAAATTAAAGAGAAGCTGCAAAAAGCTCAATCGGCAATATTAGTAAAGTATCAAGGAATAAATGTGGAAAAAGATACCCAGCTTAGAAAAAAATTAAGAGAATCTGGTGTTGAATATAAGATATATAAAAACACATTGATGTCGATGGCGGCAAAAGAACTGAACTTGGATGGTCTTGCTCCGTATCTTCATGGACCTCTTGCAGTTGCAATAAGTTATACTGATTGTACTGCCCCAGCGAGGATAATCAATGAATTTGCAAAAGATGTTAAAGTTCTTGAACTTAAAGCAGGAGTTGTGCAAGGTGAGATATATGACGAAGAAAAAGTTAAACAGCTTGCAGATATACCATCAAGAGAAGTTCTTTTATCAAAACTTCTTGGAAGCTTCAAGGCTCCAATTTCAAATTTAGCTGTAGTTTTAAAAGCTATAGCAGATAAAAAGGAAAGCGAAAATGCTTAAAAATATGGAGGTGTAATTTAAATGACTATAGATCAAATAATTGAAGCGGTTAAAGGGATGACTGTCCTGGAATTAAATGAATTGGTTAAAAAATGTGAGGAAGTGTTTGGAGTAAGTGCTGCAGCTCAAGTAGTCGCAGGTCCAGCTGCAGGTCCGGTTGTTGAAGAAAAGACTGAATTTGATGTAATCTTGGCTTCTTATGGTGAAAAGAAAATAAATGTAATTAAAGTTGTTAGAGAATTGACAGGACTAGGTTTAAAAGAAGCAAAGGATTTAGTTGATGGAGCTCCAAAGACTCTTAAGGAAGGCATAAATAAAGAAGAAGCTGAGGCAATAAAAGCTAAGCTTGAAGATGCTGGAGCAAAGGTTGAAATAAAATAGTTTTCTAAGAAAGTTCAAAATTTTTTTTGGACTTTTTTTAATGTGTGCTCGGCATGTAGCAACAGCTTGATGGTGAAAGTCCGTTACAGGCCTGGTAGTAGGAACTGTTAGTCAAAGACAAGGGTGTTCATTGCGAGAAGGAATCTGAAGGAAGTCAGAGACAAAATCCAATTTCACGAGTGGTGAGAGCAGGTTACATTTCACTTGGCTGTTGCAATCTTTTAATTTTTCTACCTTGTGTAAAAATTCTTTCGTCTGTTGCATTTGCTCTCGCATCTAAAGCGTTGATGTCGTCTTTGATTCCCTCAATATTTTGATTTATTTCTTTAACATCTTGAGCAGTTGCAGTTACTATTATTGTTATTGCTTTTTCTGTATTTTTAATATCTTCTTTAATTCCTTCTTGCCCTGCTTTTAGCCTTTCAATATCTTCTATAATTCCTTCTTGCCCTGCTTTTAGCCTTTCAATATCTTCTTTAATTCCTTCTTGCCCTGCTTTTAGCCTTTCAATATCTTCTATAATTCCTTCTTGCCCTGCTTTTAGCCCTTCAATATCTTTTTTCAACTCTGTTTTTGTTTGTCTAAGTTCTTCCCTAAAGCCTTTCATTTCGCCTTGTAACAAATCCATTCTAGTTCCCATTTCTGATTTAAGTTCTTGTTTCATTGACTCTAAATATTCTTTTAATTCTGTGTCCACTTTGTAACCTCCATCTATTTTGGTTCTTTAATTAATTATATTATTTATTGTGTATTTTGTAAATGCAACTTATTAGATCTTATTAAAAGAATGATGATTCAGAACTAATTACTCAACTTTTGCCTTAAGACTAACTCATTAGTTAACCCCAAAAAACCTTATTTTAAAGCCAACAAGTTTTATTTAATAGCACAGCAAACAGTCCATAAGCATTTCAGAGGTTTACATAAATGATCATTAGGACTTTTGACCATTTTAGGGCAAATAGGAGTGAATAGTGAAAAGTGAAAAGTGAATAATGGTAATAGTTAATAGTAAGTTTTTTATTTTACCTGTGACATGTCCATCAAAGTTTTTGACATCAGTTTTTTAAATGCAGTCTTATCAATAGAGCCTTTAAGATACCCCAAGTCTTTCAAATTAAACCTCACATCAAACACATCTTTAAATTTACCTTGCATTCTGGAAGCTATGGCAGCAGCTTTGTTTCGTTTAAAATCTAAAAGGTGCTGCATCAATGGGCTTAATAGAGTTTGGCTTACTTCAATGGTTATCTTGGTCTTTTGGGGCAATATTTCATTGATCCTCTTAATATCTTTTTCTAATTGTTCTACAGTAATATCCTCTTTATTTGTCAAGAGTTTAAGCCTAAAGATAGCTTTAACTCCTTCTTTGCCACAAGTCTCTAAGATCTTCTCTTGTATATCTTTTGGAACCTTGGTTAAATAAGTTGCAACTTGCATTGTGATCTCCTCATCATACAACAAAGTCTGTGCTGGTTCGCATAAGCTCTTTACCTTTAAATAATTAAAAACCGTCGATTCACAAATCTTAAATTGTTTCGAAAGTTCCATCCCAATGTTTTTCTCGTTACGAAAATTTTTTGTTCTTTTCATAATTTCGTAATTTTCTAAGAGTGCACGTACCATATTTCCTTTAGAAATTTTTCTAAATGAGATATTGGACTCAATCATTATCGAGCGAATAAACAATTCATCAACTTCTTCAAAAGGTATTACATAGCAAGGTATATATCGATATTCCTCTAAAAATTTTTTTTGATATATATCGCAATAAGCTAGCAGTCTGCATCGACCGATTATTACATTATACCTTCCGAATTTATCGACAGTGACATAAATAGGATAAATTAAGCCAACATTTTCTATGGAACGGATGAGGTCAACCTGTTCCATTTTAGTAGGCCATTCGAACAAATTCCATGGAGCAAAGTCATCGTTTATTATATCGATATCGATCATCTGCACTTTATTAAAGAATTCTGGCTTTTCATTAAAAATCTTAGACCTTCTGAGCAGAACATCATTATCGTGTTTTCTCATATCTTCAATAAACTCAGGGGAGTGATTTAAAGGGATATCTTCAGCGAGTATTCTTGTGTGATCTGTCTTAAGCCTATAATTTGGTCTAAGATCCTCACCTATAATAATTCTTTCTTCTTTAATTCTCTTCATTGATAAATCCTCCAAAATAATATTTATATAGAAACCTACTTTTAGCATATGCGCAGAAAAAATAAAAGTGATTAATAAAATAGATTTTTTTTTTAAAATTTTAATCGAGATTTTATCACCATTATATGTAAGTATACATAGTATAATATGTAACCATTATTAAAAATTGGAGATGATCATATGATCAATGCAGTCGTACAAAAAAATGCAGTAGTTGTAGTATATGACACACTCTCAGATG
>WQUF01000146.1 GCA_009785875.1 Oscillospiraceae bacterium
TATATTTAAAAAATTCTTTATAGAAGCAGGATTTATAATTTCTTTAGGGCTTTTTATTATTTGCATCCTTTTCATTTCAACAAGTACATATAACCCATTTGTATATTTTAAATTTTAGTTCGGAGGAAAGATGAGGAAAGCAATTCGATTTTTTTACATATCAATTTTTTTTATAATTTGTCTTATACCTAGCTTATTCTTTTTCACTGGAGATACAAATAATTCTCAAGCTGAGAATAGGGTTCTTGGAGAGATGCCCAAAATAATCAAGGATGGGAAATTAAATTTAAAGTTTCCTGCAGAAATGGATACTTATTTTTCAGAGAACTTTGGATTTAGAACAAAAATGGTAAACTTAGATGCCCAGATCAACTATTCTTTGCTTGGGCAATCTTCTTCACCTAAGGTGATAGTTGGAAAGGATGATTTTTTATTTTATTACGAAACATTAAACGATTATCTAGGTAGAGATACTTTAAACGATAAATCCATCAGCGAGATAATAAAAACTTTAGAATTGATGGATGAATATGCTGCATCAAAAGGTTCAAAGTTTTACTTTACTATAGCTCCAAATAAAAATAGCATATATCCTGAATATATGCCTGATAAATATATCAAAGGTAGTACTAATAATTACAGGCTTTTAAAAGATAAAATCAATGATACGGATTTAAATTTTATCGATTTAAAATCTTTTTTGCTGAATTTAAAAAAGGAAAGCCCAGAGCCAATTTATTTTAAATTGGATTCACATTGGAATAATTTAGGGGCTGAAAATGTTTATAAATATTTATTATGGAATATCGGATTAAAGACTAATCTAGTAGATGATCCTCCTTACATAAAAGAAAAATCATTCACAGGGGATATTTATAAAATGCTCTTTCCTGATGGAAATGAAAAGGATTATGATTTTATATTTAATTTGCAGAAAAACTTTTCATCTAAAAGACCATTCCAGGACCAAGATATAAATATTACTACAAATTTAAAAACTGGAGTCATTGATTTAAACCCTGGGAAAAAACTAATGATTTTTAGGGATTCATTTTTTAATTCCATGGTTAAATTTGTTTCAAATGATTTCTCTAAGGTAGTTTATACCCGTGAAGTACCATATCCAATGGAAAATACATATAATGATATTGTAATCTTTGAAATTGCAGAGAGAAATATACCTTTAATCATAAAAAATGCTCCCAAAATGCCAGCACCAATTAGGGAGAATGTGGATTTAACAAAATATATTAAACTAGATCGTAAAAATATTTTCTTTTACAATGTCCAGGAAGATGATTATTTTCATCTATATGGTTGCTATATTTCAAAGGTCAAGAGTTCTAATGAGGAGGTACTCTTAAAATATAAGGATAAAATATTTGAAGCTTTTCCTATTTTAGAAAGCAATATAAAGGATGATATCGTTAAAAAATTCGGAGAAGAATTCATAAATCAGGGGTTTTCCATTAGGATTCCTAAAGATATTTCAGTCGATCTTGATGATTTTGATATTTATATTAAAAGGTAAGAATAAAATAATCGCTAATTCTAAATACTATGTAGTATAAAGTCGAATAAAGGAGTTACGTATGAGAAAGTTAGCGATTATTTTATTATCATTTTTATTAATTTGTTTATTTAATTATAAGAACAATGTTTTAGCTAGTGAGCCGCTGGATTTAGCTGACATCGATTTATTAGGAAAACAAGTTGATTCTCTTTATACTGATGGTGAAAAATCGATGCTATCTGACGATATTACTAAAGATATCATAGAAAAAATTAAAATTGCTATTTCTAAAATAAAAACTAACCTGGAGGAATTTGAAGATGAGCGGATAGAAGAGATAATATTTGATTTTAAAAATGCAGAAAGATTATTTTCTATCAGGAGCATAGTGAATTCTCTCTTTGATTCAACAGGATTTGTGTTGGATAATGCCAATTTACTGGAAGCTCAATTAGCAGTATCTAATTTTAAAGAAGAATATCCTGATTTTTATGAAAAGGAACTAAATGAAATTATAAAAGCTGAAAATCAAAAAAAGGAAATAGAAGAAAAAACAAAAATATTAAACACACTTTTTACAGATGAGACTAGAAAAAATGCAATAGACAGTGTTACTCGAGAAAAATACACAGAAGTTTTAAATTCTATAAATGCTATGCCAGCTAGTTCTTATAAAGAAAAGTTTTTACAGGATCTTTCAAACATCGAGAAAGTTATTTTAGATAAAGAAAGATTAATAGCTGAGGAAGAAGCTAGAGTAAGGGCAATAGCTGAAGAAGAAGCTAGAGCAAAGGCAATAGCTGAAGAAGAAGCTAGAGCGAGGGCAGCAGCGGAAGAAAAGGCAAGGCTTGAAAGAGAACAAGCCATAAAAGCTTTAATTGAAGCAGAACCAATATATTCAATTAAAGTTAGCAAAAGCACGCATATAATGTCTATATTTTCAAAAGATGAATCAGGAAACTATTCTGTACTTAGTGCGGAATATTTGGTTGCAACAGGTAGAACTCCCGGTTTAACTCCTGTTGGGACTTTTGCTTTAGGTAATAAACAAATCTGGCACGAATGGAGTCTGGGAGGAAGTGCGTCTCCTTATGCAACAGCTTATGCAAAAGGGCTCTATATACACGGACCAATATATGGATCTACGAATTTTGACACTGTTTTTGCTTCATCTATCAGAGAAATTGGATTTAATAAGACATCGGGTTGCATAAGGACAACTGTTGAAGCTGCAAAATTCGTGTTTGATAATTGTGTACAAGGTACATCATTGCAAATTACCAATTAGGGGTGCAGTATTTGGCTTGATAAATATATTATATTATGATACAATATGTATCATAACGAATTATCGGAGGTTTTTTTATGTATATGACTCATGTTAAACCCGTGCGAGATCTCAGGAATTGTTATCCTGAAGTATCTGAAATATTAAAAAAGAAGGATCATGTGATTATCACCAATCACGGTAAAAGCGAAGCAGTGCTTATTCCATATGAAGAATTTGAAGCTTATCAGGAATTTACCCATAAGCGTTATATCGAGAGAAAACTTGCTGAAGCTGAAAAACACGGCTTGGAACCGGCGGCGTGGACTCCCATCGAGGATTTTATGAAACAGTGGGATAGTTGGGACGTTGACGATGAAATATAGAATATATATTTTAGACGATGCGAAAACCGATCTAAAAGAAATACGCCGATATTTATCTGATTATGGCACTGTCCCAAAACAGAAGATCAAAGAGAGTTTTAATACTCTTATTAAAAATTTAGCAGATAATCCTTTTATATATTCAGTATACGACGATAATCAAAAATATCGAAAAGCGGTTATTGAATACGGTTATCTTGTTTTTTATACGGTTGAAAATAAGATCGTCCGTATTCAGCGTGTATTAAATGATAGGCAAAATGTTATTAGAATAATAGAATAGAAATGAGTTATTATGATCTATTGTCCGTAAAGATACCTTTACGGACAATTAAATTAAAAGTTTTGAATATCTAAAACATCCTGTTTTTCAAAATGCTGATAATCTTTACAATAAGTCCAATCTCCGCCCCATACCCAATTGTATTTTTTAAAAATCTGAACGCATATGCTTGAATCATCTATCATACCTTTTAGCTTCTTTGTTCTATCTAAGAATTCTCTTGAATTTGCTGGCTCTATATGATCTTTTTTAAAAATTACAAATGGATTGTATAGAGGATTTATATCTATTGCAAGGCCAAATTGATGATAAGATCTCTTTGTTTCGCTTATTGGTCTATCGCTAAAGCCACTTGAATTGTTATCTCTCATAGAGAGTTCGTCTGACCCATCATAATAATCAGGAAGTCTAATTTTCTCTATAGGAAATTTATTCTCATGCAGTTCTTTAAATATATTTATGACTTCTTCAGCGATATCTTTATATACTATTATTTCTCCAATATGGTCCAGATCATCATAGCCAAAATATTTTATTTTTAAATATCTTAAATCGTCAAATTTCATTATGCTATTTTCGTGGATAGTTTTTCCAAGCATTAAGAGCTTAATATCTTCCGGAATTAACAGAATTTCAAAATCTATAGTTTGATCCATATTATTTTGAAAAGAATAAGTTAAAAATATTGATAGTATGAACAATACATTTAATTTCATGAACCACCTATTCTTTATTAAAATTATTCTATAGTATTATTCCATATCCATTTTAATATATGCTCTAAAGTAGTATAAAATGTATCATATTCCTTAAACTATAGGTTATAAGATGCAATTTTAAGCTTCATATTGTGCATCATGCAGCTTAATTCTTTTCCAGAGAATTCAAATATACTAAGATATTTTCAATATATTGCATCGCAATCAGATATTTTACAGAAAGGAAACACATTATGGAAATAACAAAAAAGCCCTATAAGCGCAGAGTATTACCATTTGAAAGTTTATTTATCCATCAACCAGGAGTTATAGTAGGCTTTATAGCAGGAATTACAGGCAAAATTGATGAGTATAAATTTGCTAATGCAGTTAAAAAGCTAGTTAGTCTATATCCAATTTTAAGATCAAAGCTTACAGTTGATAAATATGGTGAAGAGTGGATTGAAGAAGCTCCATTTGAAATACCGATGAGAACTGTACCGAGGATCGATGATGATACATGGAAAAGAGTTTTTGAAGAGGCTGAAAAGTATCCAATAGATTTAGAAAAAGGACCATTTTATGAATTTATATTGGTAAAATCAGAAACAAAAGCTGAAATTATTTTCAGAGGACACCACATGATGACAGATGGAATTGCGATGACTCGAATTTTAGACCTCATACTGCAATTTATGAGAGACCCTAATATGACTATAAAGACATATAAAGAAGAAGAATTGCCAAATGGTAAAACTTTAAGAAAATGTGTAAAGCCAAAATTAACGCTAAAGCAGAAAATTCAAAACACTTGGGATGATTATCTCTTGTTTCCTCTTATAAATTTAGAATGGAAAAGAACTAAACTTAAGCTATCAAAAGAAGACATAGTTAATAGTCATAAAATTTATATGAGCAATTTAAAGCATCTCATGCTTACTGATGCATTTACTGAACGTGAGACCACAGATATATTTAATGAATGCAAAAAACATAATATAACAATAAACTCATGTTTAGCAACAGCTTTTTTAGCGGTTAGAAGCGAAGTAGATCCTGAACATGAAAATAACAGGCAATATGTTGCTGTGGATTTAAGACGACACCTTGGGGAAAATGCACATCAGGCAATAAATTGCTATGCGTCTACATTGACTACAAATTTCGCATATGATGGTAAAAAAAGTTTTTGGGAAAATGCTGAAAACTATCATAAGCTAATAAAGGCCGATTTAGATGCTTGTGCAGAAGTAACGCATGTGAAGAATTTTTCGCATCTCCCCACAAGTTTTGTTTGGGCTACTTCTTTAGCAGGAAGGATGCAAGGACTTCCAGATAAATATAAAGATCATGCACTTTTTAAAAAGATTGGACCAAAGAGCATCCATGTAGTGGCAGTTTTTATGAGAGTAAGTTTAAAATTTGGTCCTACCTTTTGTATAACTAATTTAAAAAGAGGCAGGTTCACATATGACTATGGAGATTTAAAACTTGATAGCTTTATAATGTCTCCGTCTTTTGTCATATATCCACCAGTTAGCCTTTTACTTTCGGTTATCACAGTAAACAATAAATTAACCATGTCTTATCATGCTGTAAAACCAATAAATGAGGCTAAAATAGACTACGATAAGATATTGAACGATGTGAAATGTAGATTTAAAGAATTTATGACAAATGATATATTTAAGTAAATCAAGTCCAAAAGCAAGCTTTTGGGCTTAATTTATACTATCACACTAAATATCTTTTTATCTCCTAATTGAATCCATATCTGAATCTAATACATTTGAGAATTTACTTTTAAGTGGCGAGATATTTGAAATTTTCGATATAAAGTAATTGCTTATTCGGGTTTCAAATATTTTATTAGCTATAACCGCTC
>WQUF01000147.1 GCA_009785875.1 Oscillospiraceae bacterium
TATTCAGTTTTCTAAATTAGCGTCTGTGCAATTCTTCTATGTTTCTTGCGTTTACAATGTTAAAATTATCTTTATTTATCATGCCTTTTTCTAAATAAAATTTGATCTCTTCTTCATTGTAAGCGATATTGCAGTATTTCTTCGAGTTCTTTGTCTTGAATACTCCTTGATAATTTATTATTGCATATTTATTGAAATCTGCTGCAAATTCAAAAAATTTATCCACCAAATGCCTTACCACTGTGACTTTTATTGTAGTCTTAAACGGTACCATATCTTTAGCAGTTTCAATCCTCTATAACAGCTCTGGAAGCTTTATATTGTCTTTGCTCGTCAAGAATTTTATCATGTGGATCGTGTTTATATTCTCTATGCCAAAATTTTCCAATATCATTACTTGAACTTCATGGTTTACTCTTGCTAAATACCTTCCTGCTTGCAAGTTTATCCTCTTTTCTAATAATAGCACCATAGCCTCTTCGCAAAGCTTCTTTAGGCAAAGATAGTTATACACCGTACTTCTTGAAATTAAAAACTCTTCCGACAAAGCTTGAGCCACATTAATCTCGGATCTATAGGTCTTCGTGCGCTTTAAAATGGTGTATCTCTCTATGATCGCTTTCATGAGAACAGTTTGATCCATAGACCTGTAAGATAAATTAGAGTCTAAGATCATTGCACGTATATAATACTCATCGATGTCGTCAAAATCTACAATGTAGCAAGGGGCTTTTTTGTAGCGAACATCCTGGGTATTGGCAAAGAGGTTTTTAAGGGCAGTTAACCTGGATTGACCGCATATTACAGTGTAGTCATTCAAATGTTTCTCCTTGTACAAGATCAGTGGACATAATATCCCCAAATTTTCCACTGACGAAATCAAGGTGATGAGTTGCTCTGTATTAGGTTTCTTAAAGTAATTCCAGTTAGGAGGGCAAGGGGTAATAAGGTCTATATCCACATATTGAAAGTTTTTATAGATATCAACTCCATAAGTGAAGTTATTAACTCTTCTTTTTAATATATTCCTTTCTTTATCTCTTGCCTTCTCCTCTTTTTCTAAAGAAGGAGGATCATTAGGATCAACAATCTCTTGAATTTGAACTTGTTTAGGATCATTTTTAACTCTTTTATTTGGAAATAAATCCTCGCCAGTAGAGAATTCAACATTTAAACCCATTGAATCAACCATTTTATAGATATCCATTTATAAACCTCGGCACATACTTACTTTAATATATCATATGCGGAAAAACTTAAATTGATGACAAAAACTTTTATTTATATTTAAAATGAGCATAAATTAAGTATATCCCACTTCCAAATAAAACAGAGAGTATTATCAAGTTCATGAAAAACTCGTTATATTTTATGAATAATATATTTATAACACAAATAGATATGAATATAGCAGTACGTTCAAGGTATTTTGAATTTCTCCTTGAGAATATATAGACTTGAGAGCATGCTATTGCTAATCCTAAGCAAATCGTAAATAAAATAAACTTTTCAGGGTATATCAACGACAAATGTAGTTCACGAGGTACAACATTGAAAATATTTAATATAAATGAGCTTAGTCCATATATAAAGAAAATTGAACCTGCAAATACAGAGATTAAGTCTTTTTTATATTTAAGATAGCTCATCTCTAATGATAAACCTGAAATAATCAAAAATATAGGCCATGCGTATGGTATATAAAATAAGTCTACTCCAGAAATTTTAATGGTAAATGCAATTATACCAATAAAAATCAACAGTGAACCTAAAAAAATATTATCTTTAATGCTTAATTTCATGTAATTTCCTGTAAGTATTGTTTTATATATAATATTAGTGTTATCAGTATTCTATTCATAAATAATTAATAAAATAGATTTCTTTATGAATTAATATTAGTGGTTAGTGACTAGCCACTAACCACATATTACTTATTTTTATCCAAACAATTTTTGCAAGTACCAAAAAGATATATTTTTAAACTATCAATTTTATTGTTTGTACTTTTTTCCAAATCTTCTTTAATAGATGTTAAGGTTTTTAGTTCAATATCTTCCACCTTATTACATTTATTGCAATAAAAATGTGAATGAGGCTCTCCTATATTGCATTCATACCTGAAACTTCCTTCTCCAACATTGATTTCACTTATAAGCTCAACATCTACTAGAGTTTTTAATGTTTTATATACAGTAGCTAAACTTATCGAAGGAAAGCTTTTAAATATCGCTTTATAGATATCGTCAGCAGAAGGGTGACTCTTTGTTTCTTTCAAAAATCTATAAATAGCAAGCCTTTGAGGCGTCAATTTTAGTTTATTTTTTTTCAACTCAGATGCAATTTCAACCATAAAATCCCTCCAGTTTTGCACAATATATAAAAATCTTATTTGCAAGTTATTTTAATTATATAATAATTATTGCTGTTTGTAAAATATTTTTTAACTTTATTTATTTGTACTTATCTTTATCGTATTTCCATTTGATGTTACTACGATACTTCCATTTAAATCAGTTCTATATATTTTATAACCTCTGCTTGTAAGTTCATCTATTGTAGTTTTGCTCGGGTGTCCATAAGGGTTATTGAGCCCAACTTCAATTATTGCATATTTACCATTTACTGCATCAAGAAATTCCTTTGATGAAGATGTCTTTGAACCATGGTGAGCAACCTTTAAAACGTCTGCTTCTACATCATAACCATACTGAAGGATCTTTTTTTCATTAGCACTTTCCACATCACCAGTGAATAGAAAGGAGTTATTTCCATATTTTAAGGACATTACAATACAGTAATCATTTAAATTAGTATATGTCTTATTCTCTTCAGGCCAGAATACTGAAATTTTTATGTTTGGATCAAAGTTAATAGATGAACCAGCATATACAGGAGTAATTTTTAATTTTTTATTATTTAACTCTGTGACTAGGCTTTCAAAAAAATATTGATTTACGGTAACCTTAGGTGCATAAAATGAAAGCACAGAATATTTTTTTACAATTGCAGCCATATTCCCCATGTGATCTTCATTAGGATGCGTTGCGACTACTATATCAATTGTTTTAATATTCAAGTCATCCAGATATGTCAATATTTTATCTGAAGATGACTTAGATCCTGAATCTATCAGCATATTTTTACCATTATACTGAACTAACATAGCATCGCCTTGTCCAACATCTATATAATGAACTTTTAATGATTGGTTATCTATTTCCCCCACAAGTTGTGGCTTGGAGAAGTTATTTTTAAAGAAAAATATTGCTATAATTGCTAAAATTATTAGTAAAGCTAAAAGAACAAGCTTATTATTTGTTTTTTTATTCAATGATGATCAGAGCTCCTTAACAAAAATATTTCTATAGGAATTAGCAAAGGAAATTTACCAATAATACCTTCATATAATAATAGCATGAAATTATATTAAATAGAAGTAAATGAGAAATTTTATTTTATGTGGTATAATTAGTTTAGGACATCCATTATCAATATATGAAAAAAATATTTTTGAAATCTTTATAAGGAGATGTGCAATGCTAAACACTGTTATATTTTTATTAAAATTTTTTGTTTTTTGTATTGGTTTGACTTATCATGCAATTATTTTTAAGTTTTTCAATAAAAGAGATGAAAGGGATCAATACAATTATATGCGTAAATTGACCTATAAGTACGCATATAAATTAGTAAAATATTCTAAGCAAAAACTCGATATTATAGGAAAGGAAAATGTCCCAGAAGGAGGAATTTTGCTCGTATCAAATCATGAAAGTTATTTTGATATCCCTTATTTAGCATATTGTTATGGTTCTGTTATTGGATTTATTGCTAAAAAAGAATTAAATATACCTGTTTTATCATCTTGGATGAGGGAAATGAAATGCATTTTTATCGATAGAGGGGATGTTAGAAAATCTATTCAAGTTATAAACGATGGTATTTCAAATTTGAAAAAAGGCTATACAATGGCTATTTTCCCTGAAGGGCATAGAAGTACAACGGGAGAAATCATGGAATTTAAAAAAGGAAGTTTAAGGCTTGGTACAAAATCTGGAGCACCCATAGTACCCGTCGTTATTAAAGGAACTAGAAATATCTATGAAAATAATAAATTACCTAATCTCATTAAAAGATCTAATGTAACTGTATGCTTTTTGCCTCCTATCTATTATGACAAATTAAGCACAGAAGATCAAAAAAATTTAACATTAATCGTCGAAAATAAGATTAAAGAAAAATACAATTTAATATAATAAAGCAGCTTACGCTGCTTTATTAATTAATATATTTTATTAAGGATAGCTTTTAAAGGCTAGTCCACTTTATGAACATGCCTATCAACGTCATCTTCATGATAATTTTCTCTTCCAAAGAAAACAAATGAGTATAAGCCTGCTATTCCAACTAGGGCAAATATAACTCTTGTAAATGCTGTCATTGCTCCAAATATGGATGAAATTAGGTCAAATTCAAAAAATCCAATAAGACCCCAATTTATAGCTCCTATTATTACTAATATCAATGCTATAACATTCAGAACTTTCATTTAATCAACTCCTTTGATAAGCTTCGATTATTATTATTTACAAATTTTTTTTTTCTATTCTCCATTAGTAAATAAAATTTATGAATTTATTTGAATTATCGAAAATATATTTATAGTAATAATTTTTTTTGGAGGCTTTATTATGTTATCAGTAGTAATTGGATATTTTATTTCTATCTTAATTGCAACTTTATTATTTATACTGTTTAAATATACCTTTTTAAATAATATAAATATAAATAAATGGTTATTGTTATTAATAACTGTAATAATACTAATTGTACCAATCATATCAAAGATACCTTTATTACATACGATATGGCAATATTTGCATGCAACTTTATTTTTATTTTTCGCTATATGGTTTATGTATGAAAGTGGATTCAACTTTAATTATTTTTCAAAGAAGGACAAATATTTAATGATAATAAAAAACGAAAACAAGGATAAAAAAAAATGATTAAAAAAAATTAAGTTTAATTAACCATATGATATTGACAGGAATTTTAAAATATGTTACTTTAGTATAGAGATAGTAGAGATTTAGATATTAAAACTTAAACCCCTGATTTGGGAGCTAGTTTTTAATAATTTAAATCCCCAAATTAGGAGGTAGAAAAATAAATGTCAGACAAAACTTTAGTATGCAAGGACTGTGGAAAGGATTTCGTTTTCACTGAAGGGGAGCAGGCCTTTTATAAAGAAAAAGGTTTCGAAAACGATCCATTAAGGTGCCCTGATTGCAGAAAAGCAAGGAAAAATCAAAGAAATTCTAAAAGATAATATAGAATTTTGTATAAGAACTGTTAAAAAAACGGTTCTTATTTTTTTAAGTAATAATTTAAACCTAAAAATGTATTTTTTTTCAAATTATGCTTAATAATTATATAATATAGGATTTTAAATCTTGATAAAATTCATCGTATAGTTTATATTATATTATTAATGAATAAAATATTGTAAATATTATAATTAAAATTTAAGGAGCAGCGAAGTAATTATATGAAATTTGAATTAGATATATCCAAAACTTTTAATTTTATAAATGAAAAAGAATTGACTAATTTAGAGCCAGTGATTAAGGTATACCATGATTTTATAAATAGTAAACAAGGTGTAGGGAATGATTTTTTAGGATGGAGCAATTTACCAGTTGAATACAATGAGGATGAATTTGAAAGAATAAAGATATTAGCAGATAAAATAAAGAATAAATGCGATGTTTTAGTAAATATAGGAATTGGTGGTTCATATTTGGGGGCTAAAGCTGCAATAGAGCTTTTTTCTCATAGTTTTTTCGACCTTCTTAAAGGTGATAAAAAAAATGGTGTTAAAGTTATTTTTGCTGGAAATAATATGAGTTCAAAATATTTAAGCGATCTAATGGATGCAATTGAAGATAAAGATGTCTGTTTAAATGTAATATCTAAATCCGGCACCACTACAGAACCAGCTATAGCATTTAGGATATTAAAAGACTTTATTGAAAGGAAATATGGTCTTCAGGAATCAAAAAATAGAATTTTCATAACCACTGATAAAGAAAAGGGTACTCTTAAATCTCTTGCAGATAAGGAAGGATATGAGACCTTTGTCATTCCAGATGATGTAGGTGGTAGATATTCTGTGCTCACAGCAGTTGGATTATTACCTATGGCAGCTTCTGGTATTGATATTACAAGTGTTATGGAAGGGGCACGAGATGCTTATGATGAATTTAGTAAAATTTATTGTGAAGATTCATCACTAAATATATGCTATAAATATGCAGCAGTCAGAAACTCTTTGTATAGAAAAGGAAAATTGATCGAAGTTTTATCCAACTTTGAGCCTTCATTTCAGTATTTTGGTGAGTGGTGGAAACAGTTATTCGGAGAAAGTGAAGGAAAAGATGGAAAGGGTATTTTCCCTGTTTCATGCAATTTCTCAACAGACTTACATTCCATGGGTCAATATATCCAAGATGGGCTTAGAAATTTTTTCGAGACATTCATAAATGTTGCAAAGTCTGAGAAAATTATTGAAATAGGCGAAATAGAAGGAAATATAGATGGACTTAATTTTTTAAAAGGGAAAAACCTACATTATGTTAATAGTAAAGCTTTTTTAGGAACTTTGTACGCTCATTACAAAGGAAATGTTCCATGCATAGTCTTGAATATGCCAGAAGTAAGTGAAAGAGCGTTTGGATATTTAATTTACTTTTTTGAAAAGGCATGTGCTATGAGTGGTTTTCTGCTAGGGGTAAATCCTTTTGATCAGCCTGGTGTTGAAAACTATAAAAATAACATGTTTTCACTGTTAGGGAAACCAGGTTATGCTAAATTAGAATTTAATGAATAAATATTTATTATAGACTTATTTACCAAGGTATAAACACAAAATCATAATTTGTATGTGGAGGAAAACACATGAATGAGATAAAAATCATATTTGAACAAGACTTAAACAATGATAATGTTATTAAAATCAAATTAGAAGATGTACCAGATGAGGATTTGTTATTTAAGTTTATGATTTCAAATAAAGGTATCTGGACATCTTTAAGCGATTTTTCTGATGAGAGGGAAGTTTTTTGGAGGGTTTTGGAAGATGGGCTTTATACTGTTATGATGCAGGCTAAACACAAAGGAAGCAAGAAACCATTTAGTTATATTTCAAAAAGAGAATATTCCTTTAGGCATATTTCAGATTTAAGTAGCAAAATAAAAGATGATGAAAAGATCATCGACTTTAATTCTGTAGCACCAATATTTACTCAAAATGATAAACCTTTTGAAAAAAATGAGGCAGTTTCATTTATGGATGAAAATAATAGCAGGTTTGATAGTTTTGGAATCAATAACATCATGCCAAATTTTCAAGCTGTAAGCAATAGCAACAACAAATATGAAAATTTGAAGTTAAATGACAATATTCTACCAAATATTAATACAAATAATCAAAACAATTTAGTTTATGATATGGATGTAAGACCTTTTAATAGCGTAAGTGCAGTACAAAACAATGACTCAAACTTAAACAAAGACATGAGAAAGCTTAATGATATTAAAGATGAAAAGGTAAATGCTACAGAAGTAAATACATATGATTCTAAAAACAAAGTGCTTTCTATTACGCCATCTAAAGAGAGTTACTTAGTGGGGGATAAAATAACAATTTTCTGCGATGGTGGAAATGAAACTAAATTATACAGATTTCTACTTATGAGTGATAAAAATACCACGATGCTAAGAGATTATTCTTCTGATAATAGCCTCTACCATTTAATCGATAAAGAAGGCAATTTTACTATAAAAGCTCAAATAAAAGATTTAAGCTCTTCTAAGGTTTTCGATGAAGAGCAGGAAATAGGTATGAATGTAAAAAATATACCTAAAATTGATATAGTATCTTTTAAGTGTTTAAATCAAGAGAGAATTATAAATATGCCAATCATGTTTGAAGTAAAGACAAATGCCTCACCTTCAAGAACCGTTCTTTACAAATTTATAAAGATAAGTGAAGATGGAAATCAGGTGACAGTTCAAGACTTTTCAACTCACAGCAATATAACGTTAATAGAAGATAAAAGTGGGACTTCTAAACTTTTATGTTTAGTTAAGGATGTTAAGCTTCCCAATAAATTCGATGACAGGGCTGTTATTAAATATGAAGTAATGCAGTATAAACCAGTATCAATTAAGAGCTTTGAACCTGATGTTGCTTCTCATCAAAATGTTGGAATACCAGTAGTTTTAGATTCCAATGTCACTGGAGGGAAAATTTTAAAATATAGGTTTTTAATTGAGGGACCAGAGAAAATTGATTCTGGATATATCAATTCAAGTTATTTCAAATGGATTCCGGAGGAAGAAGGAAATTATTTAGTATCTTTATTTGTAAAAGATGAGAGTTTCAGTGGAGATTATGAAGATAAACAGTTCTTTAATTATTTCATAGATCCCGCTATAGTCCGAGATATAGTCATTAAGGAAGTATTTGTTGAAAATCCCAAAACAGCCCTTATTGGAATTCCAAACAGGATTGAAGTATATGCTGAAGGTAGTGAAAACATACGTTATAAATTCATTGTAAAAAAAGATGATGAGCTTTTAGAGATGATCGATTACAATGAAAATAATTGGGTTAATTTTATGCCAGATGAAAAAGGAAGCTATACTATTGAAATCCATGCAAAGGATAAATATTCAAAAAAACCATATGATGCTATGAATTCCGTAGATGTAAAAGTATTTGAATATATACCGGCTAAAATCGATTATCTGATTAATTTCAATGAAGACAACAATCTCATCAATAAACCTGTTAAGATAAACATCATAACAGAAGATGGAAGGGATACTTTTGTAAAATATAAAATTTTATTGGACGGACATTTTTTAGATGAGACTCAATATGAGACCATCAATACTATTACGTTTACGCCTAAAATTACAGGTGAATATAAGCTAATCGTATTCTGTAAAAATGTTAGAAGCAAAGAAGAATATGACAGCAAAAAAATAGCTACTATAAAAGTTGAAAATGCTCTACCTGTTAAAAATGCAACTATTGAATGCTTAAGTAGCAGCATGACTGTAGGCGAAAAGCTAAGTTTTTATGTAAAATCTGAAGATAATTATGATACATTATATCAGTTTTATTTATATGAAAATGAAGCTTGGAAACTCATTCAGGATTTTTCTACAAATAATAATTTCTCATATGTTCCAGCATCTAAAGGTGCTTGTAAGCTTATTGCGATTTGTAAAAATAGCTTGAGAATAGTTAATTATGATTGTGTGGCATCTTGTGACTATGAAATAGCATAATAGTGAATATTGAATATTGAACAATGGTAATAGTGAATAGTTTTTTAAATTAAGTCTAAAATCTAAGATTTTGGGCTTATTTTTTTCAAGTATCAATTTTGTTCCATATATTATACTACTAAATATAGTATAAATATACTCTTTATATAGTAATAAACATTATATATTAATCTAAAAACTATATTAAAAATTTGTTTCAGGGTTATAATTTAAATTACAACCATGTTTTTGATTATGCTGCATTGATAGGAAAAGAAGCACTTAGGCTTCTTTCCTTAAAGTAATCTTCTTTCCATTAGTTTTTTTCTAGTGGTACTACTGCAAGAGTTTTCCCTAGAGGGGCTAATACCTTTAATATAGTATCTATCGTCGGGTTTGTTTCTCCTGCTTCTATTCGTGAGATAATTGGTTGTTTAACACCACTCAACTGTTCAAGTTCTCGCTGTGATATATTTTTTTCTTGTCTTGCTTTTATAAGTTCCCCAATAATGGCAACTCTTAAATTGCTTTCTCTTATTTCTTCGGCTGTATAAAGCTTTGGCCTAATCTCTTTCCATGTTTTCATTGTCTTTACTCCTTTCTTGCATATCTTTTAGGTTTCTTTTCGCTTGGTCTATTTCACGCTTAGGAGTTTTTTGAGTTTTCTTTTTAAAACAGTGAAGCAAAATGAAGCCTTTATCTGTCCAACTCGCAAATAATATCCGTCCTCTTATAGGTCTAATTTCCCATATGTCACCATCAAGATGTTTTATATATGGTTCTCCTGCATTTTTGCCGTGTTCGCTCAAAACTTGGATATAGTCGTTTATTTTATTAGAATTTATGTGGCTATCCTTATCGGTGCGTTGTGATAGATCTTGCAAGTATTCATATACAGGGCTATGACCATCTTTATCCTCATAGAAGTATATTTCGTACATTTTAATATCCCCCTTGCTTATCTATAGTATACTTTTAAGTTATCACTTTGTCGATATTAATTTTATCTACTATAGTTTAAAAACCATCATCAACGATTTTTTTTGCGAATGCTGATACTTCAGAGCTTGAAATATCAGCTTTTATATCCTTTAAATTGCTTTTCATTGCTATACTATGATGGAAAATTAATTTTGACACACAAAAATAAATAAAGTTTAATGGAACATTTTTTTTTGATCCATCATATTATAAATTATAAAGATGAGTTTTAAAGGTAGGGTAGTAATAACTATGAAATATGAATTTGATAAAAATTATAATGTGATGGAAAGCTATGATCTTTGGGAATTTGATGAAAAACAGCAGAAATATCTTAAGGAATTGCTTAAAAAATTTAATTTTGATAGATACATGAATATCGAAAATGCTTTTGTTCCAAAAGAGGATGAAGAGATGGAGACCCTTGGGATAGAGGATTTATTCCCTAATGCAACTATAACTGTCCTCGATGAGGATGCTCATATTGAACCTAAAAACATAATTTCTACAACTATTAGAACAGCAAAGCCTAAGCCTGTTAATGAAGGGAAGGATTTTGTTTTAGACCAAAAAGTCAAATACTCAAACACTGTTGAGCACATTCACTTATCAAAATTATTTGAAATAGATAGATCCATCAATTTTTTCCCTTTGCCTGATGATGAAGAGCTATTGGATTTGATGGAGAACATCGAGACTTTTGGCGTATTAAGCCCTCTATTGGTTATAAAAAATGGTGAAAATGATGAGTATACTGTTGTAAGCGGAAGATCCAGGCTCATAGCTTTAAATCACTTATGGAACAATACTTCTGATGAACGATTTTTATATGCACCCTGTCTGATATTGCATGAAAATACGGATCCTGAAACAATTCAGAGCATAATAATTTCCGCAAATTTAAGCTATAGAAAGATATCAAAGGATACTCAGATTAGAGCCATATTGCTTTTAGATAAAATTTTATCTAAGTCCAAATTGTACAGGACTCAAATGAACATAACGGATAAAATTGCGAAAAGTGCTGGAATATCGAGATCTACAGCAAACACAATCAGGGGATTTAAGAATTTATCTCCTTTAGCTTTAGATTTGCTCTATAAAAATCACATCACAAGAGGGGCTGCAAGATTACTATCTATGGTAGAGAGCCACGAAACTCAGGATTTAATCATAAATGGGCTTGGGAATCAAATAAATGACCTGGATAAAATAAAAGAGATGCTCGCAGGACCGAGTAAAGGTATATACGACAATGATTTAGGAAAAATAGTACCTGAGACTTGGGAGAAGAAGATAGATAGAACGATGAGAATGACTCCAGGTACTACAAAGATTACGCTTTATGTTTCAAGCGGCATAGTTGAAGATGTCTTAAAGGCTATAATTCCGCTCAGAAGGGAAGCAGTTTTAAGGTATAAGGCATTCAAGGAAAATGAGATCAATAAGCACTTTAGAGTAGTTTTGGACGACAACCATATAGAACAATATTTAAGGAAAGGGTTTGTAACTAAGGAGACTATCGATTTAGTTAAAAATGGGGATTATAAAGAAATAATAAAATATTCTAAAGCTTAATTATGCATATTTTTATTCACAAAGAGGTAATTAATACATTTTTTTGATATCAATTAGAGCAATTTCTACATCATTTAATTATTTAAATAAATTAGCTATAGGAAAATTAATTGTTTTCGTGCAAATAATATATACTGCACAAATTTTATGATATAATGGATATATAGTAATTGAATAAAGAGGTGATTATAATGCCCGAAACTACTAATATATCTATTCGAATGGAGAAAGAAGTAAAAGAACAAGCAGAGAATCTTTTTTCTGAATTTGGCATGAATATTACAACAGCTTTTAATATATTTGTACGTGAAGCACTCAGAAAACGCAAATTTCCTTGTGAGATTTCACTTCCTGAAGATTATAACTTAGATACAATAAAAACAATCAATGATGCAAGGCGTGGAATAGATATACAGAAATTCACTTCAACTGAAGAAATGTTTGAGGAGTTGAAGCGCGATTGAAAATCCGAGTGTTAACAGGAAAGTTTAAGAAGGATTACAAATTGTTAGAAAAACGAGGTTATGATTTAAGTAAGATAGATCATATTATGATGGAACTTATAAATGAGAGGAAACTTCCACTGGTTAATAATGATCATGATTTAATTGGTAACTATGTTGGATGTAGGGAGTGTCACATTGAGGCTGATTGGCTATTAATATATGAATTAACTAAAACGGAAATATATTTCTATAGAACAGGAACACATTCAGATTTATTTTAATATAATAATTTTGTAGGAATAGCTCAGAGTTTATGCTTTGGGCAATTTTTATGCATTTTACCTTATTTAAAGTTCTCTTTTTAGCACTTTACCTTTAAAAATCTATAAATTATAATAATAAAGAATAAATGAATGAATTTGATGAAATAATTAAATATAGGATTCAAAGCTTATAGCTTTATCAAGGTATTAAGACTTTAATATAAATAGACTTTTTATCTATGAGATCTATAAACCTTTTTAGGAGGGTGAAATGAAATATAATGAGATTTTAAATAAAGAACAATACGAAGCGGTAACTTGTATCCATGGACCTCTTCTTATTTTAGCAGGTGCAGGATCAGGTAAGACCACTGTACTAACATATAGAACGAGCTTCATGATTCAAAATGCTAATATCCCTTATTACAACATATTGGCGATTACCTTTACAAATAAAGCAGCACAAGAGATGAAAACTAGGATTATAAATTTAATTGGACAAGAAGCGAGCGGTATGTGGATATCAACTTTTCATTCAACTTGTGTTAGAATCTTAAGAAGAGAAGCAGATAAGTTAGGATATAATAAAAATTTCACCATATACGACAGTTACGATTCAAAGAGCTTGATCACAAAGTGCATGGGAGAATTGAATATAGACCAGGAATATATAAAAGTAAAAGAAGTGATAAATAAAATATCAAAGAATAAAGACAATTTTATAAATCCAGAAATGTATTTAATTCAGGCAGAGAAAGACTTTAGAGAGAAAAAAATTGCAGACATTTATGACCTTTATCAAAAGCGTTTAAAAGAATATAATGCCATGGATTTTGACGATCTCATATTTATGACAGTAAAATTATTTAAAAAAGATGAAGAGGTTCTAGAGTTTTATAGGAGAAAATTTAAGTATATAATGGTAGATGAATATCAGGATACCAATAAAACTCAATATGAATTTGTTCACCTTTTAGCTAAAGAACACAAAAATATATGCGCTGTTGGAGACGATGATCAATGCATATACGAGTGGAGAGGTGCGGATATTTCAAATATCTTGGATTTTGAAAAAGATTATGAAGACTGCAAGGTAATTAAGCTTGAAACAAATTATAGATCTTTTAAAAATATTTTGGATGCAGCAAACTCAGTAATTGAATATAATATACAGAGGAAAGGTAAAGAATTAAAAACAGATAAAGCTCCGGGGGATAAAATTAAGTATTACACTGCTTTTTCTGAAGAAGATGAAGCTAAATTTATCATCAGCGAGATAGAGAAACTGACAAAGGATAAAAAGAAATCCTATAAAGATTTTGCTGTATTGTATAGAACCAATGCTCAATCCAGAATTTTTGAAAGTGCTATGGTTAAGTGGGGAATGCCATATAAAGTCGTAGGCGGACTCAAATTCTACGACAGAAAAGAAATAAAGGATGTCTTGGCGTATTTAAAAGTCATCGCAAATCCTTTAGATAACCTAAGCATAACCAGGATTATAAATGTACCTAAGCGAGGCATTGGAGATACTACAGTTAAAAAGATAGCTGATTACGCAGAATATATAGAGGAAAATATATATCCGGCACTCTTAGA
>WQUF01000148.1 GCA_009785875.1 Oscillospiraceae bacterium
TATGGGTTAATACAGGAGGCACAATGTTAAATATACTACTTTCAGGCTCAAACGGGAAGATGGGCAAAAAAATTCAAGAGCTTTGCAAGGATGATGAGGAACTAAAAATTGCAGCTGGATACGATAAACTCTACGACCCAAGCTGTCCTTTTCCTCAATATACAGATTTAAAAAACGTTAAGGATAAAGTAGATGTGATAATCGATTTTTCAAGACCTGAAGCTTTAAACGATCTATTGAACTTCGCTAAAAAAGATTTAACTCCTATAATATTGTGCACAACTGGTTACAATGAAGATGAGCTTTTAAAGATAGAAGAGACTTCGAAGAATATCCCTGTATTTAAATCGGCTAACATGTCCTTAGGTATAAATATCATAAATAATTTGCTTAAGAAGATTACACCTATACTTTATGACAGATACGATATAGAAATAATTGAAATGCATCACAATCAAAAGATGGATGCACCTTCCGGAACTGCTCTTATGCTGGCTAATACTATTCAAGATGCTATTCCTGAGAAAACAAATTTAGTCAAAGGAAGAGATGGAGTTAAAAAGAGAAATAAAAAAGATATTGGAATTCACGCTATTCGTGGCGGTACAATAACTGGAGAGCACGAAGTCATGTTTTGCGGAACAAGCGAAATAATCACAGTATCACACTCTGCTTTATCAAGAGATCTTTTCGCAGTTGGCGCAATTAGAGCTGCAAAGTTTATGGCAGGGAAAAAGGAACCAGGGATGTATAATATGGATGATTTGATAAATCTTGATTGATTTTAAAGGCTACTGAAATGTAGCCTTTTTTAATTAATATCTTAGCTTGATACAATATTATCTGTAATTATTTTTTACTGGATGATACTTTTGGTATATTGAATTCTTCTTTAATTTGAAGGATTTCAGCCCTTTGTAAGCCTGTAACTTTCATAATATCTAGCATATCAATACCTATGAGAAGCAAATTTCTTGTCATTTCATTTTTACTCTTTATTTCAGCTTCTTTTCTACCTTCTTTTCTACCTTCTTCCTTTCCTTCTTCCTTTCCTTTTTCCCATCCTTCTGCTCTAGCTTTTTTTGCAGCTCCTTCTATTGCATCCTGTATTTCCTGTTCAATAGTATACATTTCTATAGCCATATCAACAAACTCCTTTCTATTGAGATAATCGATTAATAGATCATTTTTTAAGCATTCTGATTTTGCTTTTTTAAATGCTTTACTATATGTTAATCCTTTATTTAAGGATTCTTTCATCATATATACGAAAAATGAATAACCCACAAAATTATTTTTTTCATCTTTTGTTTTAATTTTATCATAATTTATGTTTATTACTCTTACTTTCACATTTAAATCTTCTGTATCATAAATAAAATTTTTCTTTATCTCCAGAATATAATCATCTTGTGGTTCATTACCATTATATACCACACAAAAAAAGGGTGCTGGTATCTTTATTGGTTCAGTCGAAAATACATTAAGTTCTTTCATCTTGATATATATTTTTATCAATTCTGAATAATATAACCAAAGTCTAATTGCCATATTTTGGTTAATCGTGCTTTGATGCTCGATAAGAATGAAAAGTATGTTTTGTTTGATCAAATATGAAATATCATTCCTTAATTCTTTGCTATAAAGAATTGAACTTGTATCAAAGAACTCTACATCTTCATCGGCTAGTTCAACACCAGTTAACCATTTATATAATATGATGAAATTCTTTTTTTCTTTAAATAAATATCTAAAAATTGAGTCTTTAAATTTCTTGTTTTCTTTAATCATGCTCACCTCTAAATTTAATTATAATCTATTTTATTTATTTTTAAAATAGTCATTTTATATTCACGTTATACGTAAAAACTTTATTTATAACACATATTCCATATTCATCTCAAACGGCTCTGCTTCAAACAATTCTGCCATATTTTCTTCTGCATCAACACAGCCTATCCCACGGTAAAAAGCTTGGCTTTCCTGTGAAGAGTTGGCACTGATATACAGTTTTTTTGCTCCAATTTTTTTAGCCGCATCAGTCACCATGGAAAATAGCTTTCGACCAATACCCTTTTTTCTGTATTCAAAGGAAACATGCAAATAAACCAGCCGTAGATACTGCTTATTGTTTCCTATAAAATTACCGTCAAGACCACAAAAGCCGATCAGTTTATTTTCGTCAAAAGCACAGAATAGCATACCTCCGGATTGGATGATCTGAATAAAATCATCTGTTGCCAGTTTAAATTTCTTTGCTTCGTCCCAGTTCATGATACAAGGACTATCCACAAGAACCCATTTATCGTCTTTATTTTGCCAGCTCTTCTCTACTTTCTGATAACGATTGAAGTATCGAAGTAAATCCGGTGTGATTTCATCAAGGGTTAGTTGTCTGTATTGTATGCCATCTGCGGCTTTGACCATGTTCCATTCAATAATTAATTCCTTTTCATATATCTCCATTTTAATTTTCCTCTCTGATATATATTATGAATATGCTTGCCTTTTTGACCATAGATACTTCTTCTCTTTAGTTTATCACTAATAAATAATTTTTTTTAAACTTGTAACAAAATCTAAGACCCAATCATAGTATAAAGTGTACCAACTAATACAAATAACGAGGTGATTAAACTTATGATCAAAAAAGCTTTGTACAATGAAAAGTTAACTGTAAGTTACGAATTTCTAGATGAATTTGGAAAAATGTCAAAGAGAAAGCAAGCCATAACCTTTATGTCCAGCGATGCAAGTGACGACGAGAAGTATGCGATGGCGCAAAAGCTAGGAGAACTCCTAGTAGCACCTCCGAAGGCGATTCAAGAGACACTTGTATATGATTTAGTGGAGGCTTAGCCATGGATAAGATTACTTTGACACTAAAATTCGATCTAGAAAGTGGTCAAAAAGGCAATATCGTAATAAAAGATGTTTCTGAACTTACGACGAATGCCCAGATCTTACAGTTTGCAAATGATATTATAGCTGGTAATACTAAAATAAATGGCTCGAAACCGTTGAAACTCTATTCTTGTAAAAAAGCTATAACTTCAGAAGAAGAATTAGTCAATTGATCAAAAGCCGTGGTTAAATCTGCGGCTTTATAAAAAATTTATATTGTTTTGGAGGTAATATTTATGAGTTATTATGATTATTATATGAGTGAACACATGGAGATGTCGATTGGAGATGATCTTATGCCAAATGTTCCTCTTAAAAATAGCGGATTTAAGACTACTGAGGAATTTATTTTTGAGCCTGACGATGAAGAAGCTAAGGAATATGAAAGAAAAGTTCAATCCCTGCGAGAGAAGGATTTTTCTGAAGGCATCGATATATTTAAGAATTTTCAATATTTAGATATAGATCTTTTAAATCAGGAAGAAAGCGGATGGAATTATTTTGAAAGACCAAACATGCTGCAGCATCTTGATTTAATGGCATCGATCCAAAATATAGGAGTATTTTCACCATTAATAGTGAACAAAAAGGATGATGGCAAGTATTATATCATCTGTGGACAATCTAGAGTAAATGCTTTAAAGGATCTATTTAAAAATACCAGAAATGAACGCTTTAAATATGCCCCCTGCTTCATAATCGAAGGAAAGATCGATGAATACTACGTTCGCTCTCTCATAATAGATTCCAACTTGACTTATCGCTCTATACACAGGGAAACTCTACTGAAGGCAATATTTGAAAGGGCGGAACTATTAAAAAGGACCAAAAAATTTAAAAATGAATTAAATGTGGCTCAAACCATTGCGGATGAATTCGGACTCTCTAAAGGTACGATCAATAATTATCTGACCATGAAGAAGCTCTGCCCAGAAGCGATGACTTTGGTATCTAAAAAGAAGTTAAATATGGATTCTGCGAAAAAGCTGGCAAAGTTTAAACAAGAAGATCAGGTTTATATTTTAGAGCACACTACACTTGAAAACTTAAACCAAGGATTTAAAGCAAAGGTTCTCGCTAAAGATATCGATCCAGAAAAGCCAATTCAAAAGCAGATAGATAATAAGATTGAGATTTTAAATAGAATGGTGCCAAATACCACAACTGTAAAAGTAGAAATTGCAAAGGATCGCTTAGAGAAATTTTTAAATCTAATTATAAATTTTAAAAAAGAAGAACTAGCAGGATTCTCAAAGCTTTCAGATAGAAAATATATAAAGAAAACCATAAACGTAGCAGTAAACGAAAACCACATGAAACACTATATATCAAATGGTCTAATAGATAGAACTTTAGTAAATAGAGCATGCTCAAACGATTACTATACAATAATGAATTACAAGACCAGCATAAGATAATTAGCTGTTACCACTGATACATTGCTGTTCATGAAGGCGTTGGAGAATATTTGGCGTTTTTAGAAAATTTTGTTGAAATCCGCTATAAAAGACATGGAAACACTTGAGCTGCAATTAATTCAGCGAAATTTAGGATTTATTGAAATGTACATAAAAAAATGATCATAATCCCAAGAAATTTTTGGAATGAAATATTTTATTTTTAGGAACAATTTAAGATGAGTTGCTTTAAAAATGAGTAAAATTTATACTCAATTCGTTATCTATGTAGAAGATGGTTTGCTTGTACTGCTTAGCATTGTACTATTTGCAGTTTTATACCTTATGATAAACCCCGGAATGATTTCATTACAAACTATTGGAAAAGCAGTATATATTGCGAAGTGGCAAAGCTAAAGGTGTTCGATTCAGCACAATCAATAAAATCTGCTGGTACTTGAAATGCGATGTAGGCGATATATTAAAATTCGATGGAACTTTGGAGGGGAATGATGAAAAATAAAATATGGAAATACTGAGCAATATCAAGGACGCTTGTATGCCACTTTAAAACCAAGGAACGAAACAATAAAGACAATGGAATATGTTTTTGAAGGTGTTGAAGGTATTCCGTTTTTTTCTCCTACTATATCAGCTACAACTGAAAACAGCAGTTACATCGCTTCTCCATCTGACGAAGCTGTTACCGATTCGCATTTTAGCATAAATATAGCTGATGACAAAAACAGCACTTCACTGGAGGGGACAATTTACATCTATCCACCATACAATAACTGCACATATTATTTCAATCCTGTGTATCAGAGTACTGATGGCAGCGTATATACTACTACAGGAATTTTTCTTGCGAATCAACAATCGAATATTGAGGGTCAGCTTTTTTCACACACTCTGGATGCATCAACTACAATAACAGAAAACGGTAAGGCTAAAACGGTCTGTACTTCAATTAAGCTCTCCATCAGTATCATGTTCGCTCCTGAGAAAATCAATGTTTTGCAGATGGATCCAGAAAGCAAAGTTCTATCTCATATGGAATATATGCCCGATGCGGTACCTGAGACTTTTGATTTAAATGTAGACACAGCATATCTTATCGTGGAAGCATACAAGCATGATGATGCAGGAAAACTTAAAATCTCACGCAAGATATATGGGGAAGATGATAAGAACATTGAAACTTTTTTCCCTAGAGCTGATGGTATTTGCGTAAAACATTTAGCACAAATTAACTGGAAATAAGGATACTCTAAGGAGTTATAATAAAAAGAGGAGTAACCATAATTTACTCCTTTTTACCGCCTGGTGGAAATACTTCATCAAGAATTTTAGTATCTGAATTATTTCCCCAACACCATAAAGTATCATCATTTTTTATAACAAAAGTTGCACCATCTCCAGCTGAAACAAATTTCACATTATCTGTTATTTGGAAGGGAGTAAGCCTATTTGTCATCGTACCGTCGCCTAATTGAGAATAATAGTTATTGCCCCAGCCCCATAGCGTTCCATCATTCTTTATAGCAAAACTAGAATACTCATGTGCATATACTGATAAAACGTTATCCATAATTTGAATTGGTGTATATCTAGTTTCCTTTGTTC
>WQUF01000149.1 GCA_009785875.1 Oscillospiraceae bacterium
AGGCATAATGGAGCTATCTGTGTCATTCCATTTAAAGATGAAAATACTGTTTTAATGGTTGAGCAATATAGAACTGCATTAGATGACTTTGTTCTAGAATTTCCAGCTGGAAAACTTGAAATTGGTGAAGACCCTAAAGAATGCTGCATGAGAGAACTTGAAGAAGAGACATCATATACTTCGGCTTCAATAACAAACTTGGGTAAAATAGTTACAACACCTGGTTTTTGCGATGAAATGATACATATTTTTAGAGCAGATGAACTTCAAATAGGAAGAAGTGGACTGCAAGATGAAGATGAATTTTTAACAATCCATGAAGTAACCCTGGATGAATTTAAAAGATTGGTTAAAACAGGAAAGATAATCGATGGAAAGACTTTAGCAGCATTTTGTATGCTATTACAATAAAAAACAAGTTTTTTTCTAGCCACTAGCCACTAATCACTAGCCACTAACTGCTATGCATATGATCTTTAAAAGGATACTTTTTTAAATAGTATCCTTTTTTTCATTATCTGTGATTATATTAAGGCTTAAAAGAGTAGTAAGGGTTTCCTTAAACAGCTCAAATAAGTTTTTAAGTACATTAATATCCTTTATTATTCCATAAGGGTAGATGAGGCGCAATTCACCTGTTCCCTTTTGAGTTTCCTGTCCCCAAGCTCCTTCTTCTCCTTTAATGGATAGTTCAACATACGGAAAGCCAATCAGCAGATCTTTGATTCGTGTATTTGACAAAAGCACCTTGATCCTCGAAACAGAATTGCTCTTTACAATGAAAGTATTATCAAAAATAGTATCCCCAATTGGAATATTTTGTGTACCAAAGAGTTTAAAAACATTGCTGAGTATTCCCTTTCTATAAATTTTAAACTTAAAGCTATCAGGATTTACAATTGATGAGCGAATGCGAGTGTAAGCAAGGGCGTTGCCTCCATTTTCTGAATAAGTATCTAAAACTATTTTCCAAGTATTGAATTTGAGTTCTACACGATCGCTTTTCATAAAACCATTATTTATATATGAAGCTTGTACTTCATCGCTAAACGTCTGCCATGCTTCTTTATTTTCTTTTCCATATAAACTCATTTAGCACACATCCTTTTTTCTTCATATAATACCATAAATGGATAGGCAATAAAAACACATTTTAGAGAAAATTTTAAAATTAATTTGTCTATTTTATGCTAAACTTTATAAATTCAACTAAATTTGAATCAAATATTTGACATTTTAAGAAAAAAAAGATAATATAATAATATATTATTCAAAAATATTTATTAAAATTCAAAACATGCAAAAAAATATAAGGAATGGATTATTATATGAAGAATTTTTTTTCTTTATCGATTCAAAGAAAAGACTTAAAATGCAGAGAAGTGTTTATTTTTCATAATGATGGGAATTATGTGGATAAAAAAATAGAAAAAAATTATCCTGAAAATACGGGAAAAATAAAGATCTATAGGGAAAATGAGTATATAGGTATATTTTCTTATAATACAGGTTTTTATGATAGCCAAGACGTGAACATTGTTCGCTTTATTAATGGAGAATGGGGAATATTGCACAAAGATGGAAAGATTTATAAAAATGAATTAATAGTAGAACCCATTGTTGAACAAGGAACACATGAAATTATAGGATTTTCAAATGGATATCTTGCTCCATTTTATTCAAAAGAAGGGGACATGGTTTTTGTTAACAAATACAGTGAGATCATAACAACTGGTAAAATCGATAAGTTACGTGAAAAAATTCTGCTAAAAGATAAGAATGATAGAACTCTTTCAGAATGGCATTTTAATGAAGTTTTTGTACCAGATGAGTTTTTCTTCCTTGGAGGTAACTTTTGTGAATTAACACAGCGAGAGGATTTTAATAAGCTGTTTAAAGAATTTTTAGAAGATAAATATTGTTATTATATCTTCCCAAGCGAAATATATGGACCTAAAATTTTAGTAGAAAGTAATTCGGATTTTAGTACAAGCGATAAAAATGCTGTTAACTATGGGAAGCTTTATATACTTGGATATGTTTATTACACTAAAAGAGAATGGAGCAATTATTATTTTTTAAAGCAGTACATGAAAGAACAATTTCAAAAAGAATATGATAAATTTAAGAAAAAGATAGATAGGATGATAGGATCTTCATACATTAGTGAGGATAGATATAATATTTGGAAGATTAAGGATGAATTTTTAGTGCTTGACTTTTATTGTGACTTTGGAGAAGGTGATTTTGGCTATCAAATTCGCATGTATATACGCAAGGAACCTCAAAATTAAATTAATTACAAAAGGGTGAGTAAAATTTGAAAAATTTTTATACAGTTGAAATTATAAGAAAAGATAAAAATGAAAAAAACACCTTTATCTTTCATTTAGATGGTAGTTTTGTGAATGAGAAAATACAAAGTATTGGGCGAGGTGAATTAAAACGTGAAAATCCTGAATTTGTAAATATTAAAAGAAACTATGATCCAAAAGTGAAAAGATTTAGTCATTTGTTTACTTATGCTACAAGCATTTATGAAGAGATAGGAGTTAGCATTGTAAGGACTAACGACGGCATATGGGGACTTTTGCATAAAGACGGGACTATCTTTAATAATGAAAACTTAATTGAACCAATGATAAATAACACCGATTATGAAATAATAGGATTTTCTGATTCAGGTCTCGCTCCTTTTTACACTAAAGAAGGTAACATTGCCTTCATAAACAAAAATAGCGAAACAGTAGCGGTTTTAAATATAGATAGAGAAAATGAAAAAGCAAGCCTCCTTGATAAAAATTATAATGTACTAAAAGCATGGAAATTTGATCAGATATATATTCCGGATGAATGTTACTTTTTTGGAGGGAACTTATGCAGGCTATTTGAAGAAGAAGACTTTACAGAGCTTGTAAATGAGTTTTTAGAAGAAGAACCCAGCGAATATACATTTCCAAGTGAAATCTTCGGTCCTAAAATTGGAGATGAATTTGACATAGATCATGAAAATACAAAAGATAACGATATACACTATGGAAATATATATATAATCGGTTATGCTTATTATAGTAGATTTGAATTGGACAAGTATGTTTTCTTACATAGTTATATGGAGAGACTATTTACAAAAGGATATTATTTCTTTAAAAGTAAGTTAAATGGACTCTTGGGAGAACCTTATATAGATGGAAGTGAATGCTCTGTCTGGAGGATAAATAAAACATATATAATTTTAGATATCTTTTATGATACTGATAAAAAAGGGGGGGATTTTGGATATCAAATAAGGCTTTATAGTTATGATGAAATGGACTGAAATAACAGTGAATATTGAATAATGAACAATGTAATAATGAATAGTAAAACTCCTTAGATTTAATAATTATATTTAATTAAATTTTATTTTTAAGATATACTTTTTAAAAAAAATGTTTTATAATATCAGTATATTGTAGAAAAAGGTTTAATTATAAATTTTATTGTATAAGGAGAAGAACGAATGAAGAAAAAGAAACGACATATAATGTTGTACATAGTTTCTATTTTATTAATTTCTATAATTGGAATAGCAGCACTTGGTTCATACTATGTAGTATCATCTGTCAATAAGATGTCAAATAATACAGCCAAAAGCACTGATGGAACTGTAGTTGAAATACCAAAGATAGATAGCAATAAATTAAACATACCTGTAACTGAAGAAGAAACGAATAATTTCAGCGATAAGATAACAAACATAGCTGTTTTTGGAATAGATGAAAGAGCTCCGGAATATGATGGGGATTGGGCTAGAGCAGATAGCATAATAATTTTAACTATCGATGAGAAAAACAATAAAATTAAGCTTTCGTCTGTTTTAAGAGATACATATGTGAATGTTTTAGAATATGGGAACACTATAAAGGATAAAATCAACCACTCCTTTGCATATGGTGCTGGAGAAGAATATGCAGTAACACATAATGCACTTTTAGCATACCATGCAGGAGCAGTTAGAACCATTGAAACTTTAAATGATGATTTTAAGCTGGATATAAAAGATTACGTAATTTTTAATTTTAACTCGTTTAAAAATGTAATCGATAGATTAGGTGGAATTGATATTAATTTAACTCAAATTGAAATAAATAGAATAAATGCAAGTGCATCTAATCCTGTTCCAGATGGAGAAGGTTTTAAAACTTTAAATGGTGAACAAGCTCTTATCTATGCTAGGGATAGATATGATGGAACGGATACTGACAGATCTTTAAGGCAGAGAAATGTTATGGGAGCAGTAGCTAAAAAGATGCAGACTGTAAATATTGTAGGACTTCCAGGAGTTATTGGTGAATTGCTTACAGCTGTAAAGACAAGTTTTGACATGAATGAAATATTTTCTATTTCCTTAAAGGTTTTAACGAGCAAAATGTCTATGGAAAGTACGAGATTTCCTGTAGATGGTAATTGGAGCTCAGAGATGATAGGTGGAGTTAGCTATGATGTTATTTTAGATGAAGGGTTAAATTTAAATCAGATAAGGGATTTTATATATAATGATATTTTGCCACAAGGTAACTTTACAACTACAACTGCACCACAATAGCAGTGAATATTGATAAAAAATTAAGATCAAATGCGGTGCCTTTGGTCTTAATTTTATTGAATTGACTAGCCAATGTCTGCCATTTTTGCTCATTTGCATCAAAATTGTTGATCAAAGAATTATTTTTTTCAAAAAGGCTAATCAGTGATTGCCCTTTTGAGAATGCATATATTTGGTAAAATTTCCTAATGTTTTTTAAATTTGCAATAGAAAAGCCCCTACCATATTGATCCGTCAGATATTCAGAGAGACCCTTTAACAACTTTGCCCCATACTGAGCTCGCTTCTGTCCTAGCTGTTCACGCTCTATAATCATTCGCCCAATCTCGTAATAAGTTAAAACTATTGTTCTATCTAGTTGCTGTTTGGCATATTTACGCATAGCAGCTAACAAGTCTGCAACATGCATGTAAAAATCAATTTCATCACTTTTCTGTGTCATGTTGAGTTTATTTTCGTCCATCTTATCATCCTCACATTCGTATTCAATATGCTATTACGTTAAAAAAAGTAAATAAAAAAACAAGTTTTTTGAAAAAAGTGTACACTAAATTGGTCTATATAAAACAAGCTGTTGAAAATTGTGAGTTCTCAAAAGCAATTCCAATTAACTCCTTTTGAGTCTTACTTAAAAACATGCAATTATATAGATGCAAGAGGGATTTATTTATCGGTTCTTTTAAAATGCTTTTAATTAAACTTTTTATTTAAATTATTGTCACAATTACCTTTGTTAATTCAAGTTATGGAAATAATATATAAAATTCAGTAATTTCTAGCCACTAAGACCATGCTGCCGTATGTAATTATTTTATCATTAATCCATTTTAAAGATCCATTTATTACTAAACAAGAAATCACTTTTTTCAAAAGGGCAGTCAGTGATTATCCTTTTTGTTTTCACTAAACTCTTTATCTTAAAATCATAAACTCCAAAATTAACATTTAAGAAAGAAGTGTTCCTAAATAAATAAAAAATCTTTTCAAAAAGTTTCACGCAATTTTTATAAAAAGTTACAATTTTTGCCAAAAGAAGATCATATTCTCCTGTGGCACCCTTCATATCTGCAGCAATGAACATTGAATATTGAACAATGAACAATTAGCCACCTGTCGAAAAGCGAGCCTGGTTCTTTGGGCTCTTTAAGGATATTCTAATTGCGTTTAGCCTTGAGAAAGCTCAAGAAGATATGCGCCTCCTGCAATTAAAGCCCTATTCAGTTACAAATCTCATTTCGATAATATTTCTTGTACTTTTGTAGCAATCAATTTATTTACAGCCTTCTGATCTACTAAATTCTGATCTACGTAATATTTCATCATGTCCTGGTCAAAACTTATCCTACAGAAGCGGTTTGCATTGTCTCCCATAATCCCTGTCAGTTTCATTGAAGCATATTTCTTTAAATCCAAGAAATTCTCTACAGCTTTATCCAGAAGTTTATAGTTGATTGTAACAATAAAACTTATCTTCTCTGGTACTAAATCTTTAGATGTCTCAATGCGTTCCTTTATTTTTTCTAAAGTTAAATCTCCTGTTCCATCCCCAATTATGAATCTCATCCTATGCAAGCAATTTATTTCTTTAAAATCCACATTTTCTAAAATCATCTTTTGAATAACAGGATTTACTTTTGCAAATAACCTTGCAATCTGAAGGCTTATTCTTTTCTCATACAAAAGCGTCTTAACCTCTTCAGATAGCTTTTCTAATACTAGATAATTGTATATACTGGAAGTAGACATCAAAAATTCTTCAGCTAAAAGCTCAGCAATATTGGATTCTTTTCTAAACTTCTTTGATTTTTTTAATAAGGCATGTCTGTCCAGAATCATCTTGATAAACACATCCTGAGGAATATTTCTATATTTAAAGTTTAAATCAAGTACCATAGATCTTAGATAATATTCATCAACCTTTTCAGAATCAAGTATACAGCAAAGAGGGTATCTGTATTTATCCAAATGGTCCCTTTCGTATAAGCACTTTAAAGCTAAAACTCTTGATTTTCCTTCAAGAATAGTATATTTACCATAATTTGGATGCCTTAACAATATTATTGGATTTATGAGCCCAATATTTTCGATAGAATTCATCAGAGATATTAGCTGTGTATCGTTTGGAAGAGGGAAATAAGCCCAGTTTGTTGGTGCATCTTGCATTAAATCTATATCTATTTTTTGAACATCTTCAAAAATGTTTACTCCTTCTTTGAAGTTACTAATCCTTCTCTTCTGAATTTTTTGTTCCATGATTCTGTTTTGTTCTAATTGTTCTTCACTTTGAGGGATATAAAAAGCTTCAATTTTAGGTTTTCTAGGGTCATTGTTCACATAGCATCCAGGGACGAGATCTTCTCCAAAAGGGTTTTCATCGATATCTTGAATATATCTATTTTTTCTCATAAATAAGCCCTCCAAAATAATTTTATATTTTATTATATGAAAATAGTCCCATAGTGTGCCTATGGGACTTGAAAAAATTAGAAAATTTAAAACTTTTCTTCAGTTGTAGTTATCTTTAAAATTTTCTCTACAGACTTAAATAAACTACCATTATGGTTACATTTATTTTTAATTAACGTATTAGCTACATCATATAGTTCGGATTCAGTACAACTGGAAATTAAATCCTTAATAACTATATCCTTAGTCATTCCATTCTCCAGCATAAAAGTTATTTTCGTACTTATCTTATCCATACTAACCCTCCATTATCAAATACGACGAATCTTGTCGTACTTCTTTTATTGCGCTTGCGAGGATAGTTTGGATACTAGTACTAATAGCAAGTAACTCATCAGCTGTGCTGTCTTCATTGATAAAGCCAAACTTTTGGCTCTTCTTCAACAGCTTGCCTATATCGGAAAGTGAATCATAGGATAAAATAAGGGAACAATTCTTTAAAATTTTGGTACTCATTTGGTTCACCTCTTATTTAGCTTTAATTGTGCCTTACACTTTTATTTTATTCACTTACAAACGAAAAGGTGTTAAAATATTAATATTAATTTTTATTAACATAAATAAGTTAATTGGAATATAATAAAATAAACTTATAATAAAAAATAGAAAGCAGCAGGTAAATGTTATGGAAAGGCTAAAAATAAATTTTAATGGATTAGATTATTTTTATGAGACTGGTACAAAACTCAGCAATATCATCACCCAAATCCCCGATATTAATCAGGATTCTTTGCTGCTCTGCAAACTCGATAATATATATCATGAATTGTGGGATAAAATAGAGCTTCCAGGAAAGCTTATTCCAATTTATTGTGATGATAGTGAAGGAAAGCGCGCTTATTTAAATACCACACTGTTAATATTGATTAAAGCTGCAAATGAACTATTTCCAAAGTGCAAGGTATATTTTGAATATACTATAGGAAATGGCTTATATGGTGAAATATCTAAAGATAGAGATCTCACCGATTCCGATATAGAATTATTGATATCTAAAATGAATAGCATTATTTCAAAAAATATGAATATTAGAAAGATTAGTTTAAGCTTAGGAGAAGCTTTGAAGATATTTAAAAGGCATAATGCCATAGATAAAATCAGATTATACAAAAATTCTAATCTTCAATATATAAATTTATACGAATTACAAGGAACTTATGAGACTTTTAACGGTTTTTTAGCTTCCAATACTTCTCTTTGCAAAACATTCAACTTAATAAAATATAAGAGCGGTTTTTTAGTTTTAGTACCAAATGACAAAAATGCTAGCTATATACCGACCTTTGTCGATTATCCAAAGCTTTCTCAAGTATTTTTGGAGAGTGAAAAATGGCATAGGATAATTGGAGTAAGCACAACCGGAGAGCTTAACGAAAAAATAAATAATAAATCCATAATGAATATCATCAGGATGAATGAAGCTCTCCATGAAAAGAAAATCGCTCAAATTGCAGATATGATAAAAGAAAGAGAAAGTGTTAAGGTGATACTCATTGCAGGACCTTCATCTTCTGGCAAAACGACTTTTTCAAAAAGACTAAGCGTTCAAATAATGGTAAATGGTCAAATACCAATATATTTAGGTACCGATGATTATTTTGTGGAAAGAGAAAAAACTCCAAGAGATGAAAAAGGTGATTATGATTTTGAATCCCTGGAAGCTTTAGATATAGATTTATTTAATAAGAATTTGACAGATTTATTAAATGGCATGGAAGTATCATTGCCAACATTTAATTTTAAAACAGGTAAAAAAGAATGGAATAGAAGTAACGTAAAAATGCCTGAAAATGGGGTTTTACTAGTTGAAGGAATTCATGGTTTAAATGATGCTCTTACTGTTTCTATACCTAAAGAGAACAAATTTAAAATTTATATTAGCCCTCTTACACAATTGAATTTAGACGATCATAACAGGGTACCTTCTACCGATGTCAGGATTATAAGGAGGATGGTTAGAGATTATCTTTCAAGAGGATACGATGCCGAGGAAACTTTTTTAAGATGGCCAGCTGTGAGAAAAGGTGAAGAAAAAAATATATTTATTTATCAAGAAAATGCTGATGTGATGTTCAATTCTAGTCTGATATATGAACTAGGTGTATTAAATAAATTTGCTATCGCACAGTTTAATACTATAAGTGAGGAAAGCAGTGTATATAGCGAAGTTTTAAGATTAAAGAGCATGATTAATTTATTTCAGGATATTCCTATAGATTTAGTCCCTGATAATTCTATTCTTAGGGAATTCATAGGAGGAAGTATTTTTTATACTTATTAAGGAATGTTAGTAACATATTTTTATATGCTAAATATAATAATTATGAGAGTAATTTTATAAGGAAAAGAGGATGAATTTATCTGGATCAAAAACTGAAAAAAATTTGTTAAAAACATTTGCAAATGAAGCAAGAGGTCTTACAAAATATACTTTATTTGCAGAAAAAGCTTTGGATGAAGGTTATGAAGAAGTTGCAGAAGATTTTATGGAAATTGCTTTGGAGGAATTAGCCCATGCAAGAGAAGTATTTGGAAGGTATTTAAATTTAGTTAAATCCACATCTGAAAACTTAGATAGCGCAGTAAAAGGTGAAACTGACGATTATAGTGATTTGTATGTTAGATATGAAAATGATGCTCGAGATGAGGGCTTTGAAGATATTGCAAATTTCTATAAAAAGCTTATAGAAGTTGAAAGAGAGCACAGCGAGTTCTTTGGTGGAGTTAAAGACTCTATTAAATATGATGATACGAGGGATGCATCTTGGAGATGTTTGAATTGTGGAAATGTTATTCATTCTAGAGAAATACCGGAAAGTTGTGAGCTTTGTAAGCATTCAAAGGACTATATAATTCGAAATTATGTTGAAGATGATGAAAGCGATTCTGAAGATGATTACGGTATTTATGATACTAGAAGTAGAAGATCTAGAAAGTCAAGATCCCCAGTTGTTACACCTGTACCACCAATAGGGAATATCAGACCCCCAGTTGTTACACCTGTACCACCAATAGGGAATATCAGACCCCCAGTTGTTACACCTGTACCACCAATAGGGAATATTAGACCCCCAGTTAAACCTGTACCACCAATAGCACCATTACCACCAAAGCCTCCAGTTAAACCCATACCGCCAATAGCACCACTACCACCAAAGCCTCCAGTTAAACCCGTACCGCCAATAGCACCATTACCACCAAAGCCTCCAGTTAAACCCATACCGCCAATAGCACCACTGCCACCAAAGCCTCCAGTTAAACCCATACCGCCAATAGCACCACTGCCACCAAGACCACCAGTTAAACCTATACCACCAATAGCACCACTGCCACCAAGACCACCAATTGTTACGCCAGTGCCCCCAATAGGGAGACCTCCAATATTTCCCAGACCTCCATTTTGGCCTCCAAGACCAGGTTTGAAATGGTGGTTATTTCCTCCATTTTGGTTTTTAAGAAGTATCCCATCAGAAAATATAGAAGAAGATGGAATAATAATTGACGACAACATTTGGGAGTAAAAATATGATTATCTCAATACCGGATAAATTTTTGATAGAACTAGAGCATGAAAAATATTTTATTAGGAACGATTTAAATAATAAACGGAAATATTTGAATCTTATTAAAGAAATCGATGAAGAATATATAAATTTTATTTATAGCAAAAAATAGTATATTATTGACTTTGTATATGCATAGAATAAAAGTAGGATATTTATCCTACTTTTATTAATGATAAGGTTGTGAATGTATGTCTCTAAAAAAGGTAATGAATGAATATTATCGTGATATAAACTCAGTTTTAGATGTTATAGCAAAGCTCACAATAAGCTATCAGTCTCTGGTAAATACAGCAAACTTTTTAAATCAAATAGGATTATCCCATAGGAATGATATAAAAGAAGCTTTGGACCGAGCTAGAGAAATATCTTGTACCTTAGAAAAAGCAATCTGCACCTATGATTCTCTTCAGGATGCATATCTTTCTTATTTAAAAACTGAAAGCAATATTTTAAAGAAGAGAGCAATACCAGAGCAAATTGCAATAGAGATAGAAGAGGATATAACTTTAAGGAAGGATTAACTATTTAAAAAAATCTAAGAAATTCCTACTAAAGTTTTCCCATACTAACACCAATGAAACGAAAATTATCAGTAAGATTGGCAAAAAATTTGTTACATTTTTATTTGCCGTAATCAAGGCATAAATGTAGAGCAAAATAACTAACAGATTATTAAACACGATATTCTTATTATTTATATAGTCATTAACAATAGCAAAAGATGAACAAACTGGATATAATAATAGTAGAAAGTAGTTTAAAAATTTAAATGAAATAAAGTTAAATTTTGTATAAAATAGTATAGAAGGTATAATCGAAAAAACAATAAAAATTGATATGCTGGAAAATAACTTTAGTGCTTTATTATTTAAATTAAGCAAAACGTATCTGTTGTAATATAGGTTTAATATGAGTACAAATATCCCGGAAAGAGATATTAAAATTATTCTACTGTATGAAAAATCATTATATGGCAACGCAGAAAGGCTTAAGATTCCTACGCTAAGGTTTATTATTGGCATAAAATATGGAAAAAATTTTAATCTATTCATTTAATACGCTCCTTAAAGCTAATTAATACAATTATAACTTATTTTATTGACATTTGAAACTTCTATTTTGTATAATAAAAATGATAACTGAATAAAATCGGTAGGTGAGGTTACCATAAGGATACGGGTTGTTGCCGCAAATCAGTGGAGACACTGTGAGAAGGTTTAGCAGTCTATGTCGATACAAGGCATAAACTAATGCAATTTCATTGCCATATGGAGCTAAAACTTGAACGATAAAAATAAACTTATTTTAATTGATAATTTAATCGATAAAAAATGTTTATAATCAAGCTCTTATCTCCGATTTTTTGGATGTAAGAGTTTTTTTATTTTTTAGGGGGGTGAGATGTTTAAATGGACTCGGACAGTAGCGGAGGCGCGGATTATTTTGAGAATCATAAGATATGTTTATTTAAGGTGCTTTTAGCATCTCACATCTTAATATAATGGATATAATAATCTAAGCCTAACTTTGATTAATAAGGTTAAAGGAGGGGTTAAAATGAAACTGAGTAAAAAAGAAAATCGTGATTTAATTATAAGAGCTGCAAGGGTCAAAAAGCGTCTGCTAAGTGCATCTAGAAAAAACTCTGATACTTTGCTCATCCAATACGATAATAGTTATGATGGCTTTGATGATGAAAAAGTAGAAGATATGAGGGATCAATTCGGTAACAATTTAATAACAAAACAAAAAAAAGATCCACTCATTAAAAGGTTTTTACTAGCGTTTATTAATCCATTTACTATAGTATTATTTGTGTTAGCTGCCGTATCATTTTTTACAAAGGATTTTGCTGCAGTAATAATAGTGCTTACTATGGTCACAATAAGTGGCTTACTGCGTTTTATACAAGAATTTAGAAGTGGAAAAGCAGCAGATCGTTTAATCGAAATGGTTGAAACTACAATAACTGTGCAGAGAGAAACAGTTAATGAGGATGATGAAGATGATGTAATTTCAGAAAAAAAAGAAATTCCTCTTGATGAACTCGTAGTAGGTGATGTGGTTTATCTTGCAGCTGGAGATATGATTCCTGCAGATGTGCGAATATTGAAAGCTAAGGATTTATTTGTAAGTCAAGCTTCTTTAACTGGTGAAAGTGAACCAATAGAAAAGTTTTCTAAAGAAATACCAGGGAAAAATACGAATCCTATTGATTTAAACAACTTAGCATTTATGGGCTCAAACGTAATTTCTGGGTCTGCTGTGGCTTTGGCTCTTGCTGTTGGTGATGATACTATGCTTGGTGCGATTTCAAAGCAAATGCAGGAAAAGAAACCACCTACTAGCTTTGAAAAAGGTGTTAACTCAGTTTCATGGGTTTTAATTCGCTTTATGCTGATTATGGTTCCTATAGTTTTCTTAGTAAATGGCTTTACAAAGGGAAATTGGATAGAAGCATTTTTATTTGCTCTTTCAGTTGCAGTAGGACTTACTCCTGAAATGCTTCCAATGATCGTATCTGCAAATTTAGCTAAAGGTGCCGTTTCAATGGCTAAGAAAGATGTTGTTGTAAAAGACTTAAACTCAATCCAGAATTTTGGTGCTATGGATATTCTATGCACAGATAAAACTGGAACAATCACTCAAGATAAGGTAATACTAGAATATCATTTAGATATACATGGAAACGAAGATATAAGAGTATTGAGGCATGCGTTTCTAAATAGTTATTTTCAAACTGGGCTTAAAAATTTAATGGATATTTCTATAATTGAAAAATCAAATGAAGAAAATATGGCAAATGAATGGAAAAATTTTACGAAAGTAGATGAAATACCATTTGATTTTAATCGCCGACGTATGAGTGTTGTTGTTGCTGATGAACATGGTAAAACTCAACTTATTACAAAAGGAGCTATTGAAGAAATGTTATCAATATCCTCCTTTGTTGAATATAATGGAAAAATAGAACCTTTGACAGAAGAAATTAAAAAAGAAGTTTTAGAAACATGTGGAGATTATAATTCAGATGGGCTTCGTATTTTAGGAGTATCTCAAAAAACTAATCCATCCCCTATAGGAGCTTTTTCTGTAGAAGATGAACATGACATGGTGCTTCTAGGATATTTAGCTTTTTTAGACCCACCAAAGGATAGTGCCGAGGAGGCTATTTCGGCTCTACATGATTATGGTGTAGATATTAGAGTTCTAACTGGAGACAATGATGCTGTAACAAAAAGTGTATGCAAGCAAGTAGGCATAGATGTTAAAAATATAATTCTAGGGTATGAAATCGAGAATATGAATGACGATGAACTAAAGAAAACTGTTGAAGACACTGATGTATTTGCAAAGCTATCTCCACAGCAGAAGGCAAAAATAGTAACCGCA
>WQUF01000150.1 GCA_009785875.1 Oscillospiraceae bacterium
ACTGATTTTCCTATGGCAGCACATCCTGATCAAGTGTGGATCGATGAGACAAGGCAGGAACAAGTTCAGACCCTTTCTGAGGTGTCGGAAGGTAAATTTTTTGTCGATTATGCAAAGGATAAGCTTTATATAGGAAGCAATCCAACAGGTATGGAAGTCCGGGCAAGTGATTTGGGAAGTACCCTAAACGCCCCCATTGGTGGAGCTCCAAAAGGTGCTGCTATTACTGTAGTGAGCCCCAATGTGACAATTCGTGGAATTGGTGTCAGAAGATATGCCACATGTGTCCCAGATCAAGGTACCATCTATGCAAATGATGCCTCAAAAGGTTTAACCATTGAAAATGTTGAAATTGCTTATAACGCTACAACTGGACTATCAATATTTGGAGCAGATAATGTGACACTTCAAAGCGTATCTTCACATGACAATGGGCTTTCTGGAATTAATGCGGGGTATTGTGATAGTCTAAGACTAAACAAAGTTTCAGCCACAAGAAATAACGCTGAAAGTTTTAATGTTGCTCCTACAGCTGCTGGAGTGAAAATTGGTCGTTCAAGGGATGTTATTGTCTCAAATAGCGAGATGTCTGATAATAGAGCCAATGGCTTATGGTTTGATGAAGACTGCTACAATATGAATGTTGTATCCAATGAATTTTCTAATAACAGGATGACAGGTCACGAAGAAAATCATACTATAAAAGATCCTGTGACTGGAAAAACTTATACTTGTGTCAATGCAGCTAATGGTCTTGTTATCGAGATATCCGGTATCGCTAAAGTCGCAAATAACAGATTCATAAATAATAGCGCAGATGGTTTTCTTGTCCTTATGTCAGATAATATTCAGATTTGGAACAACACGATTATTGGAGGCAAATATTCACTTGAAATTAAAAATGGAGCAGGCAGAATAAGAACTTGGCAAGCTGGTTTGGATAAATACTCACCAGGTTATCCTGCATTATCATGGGTTGTGGATAATATTAACATCGCAAATAACATAATTGGTGGTGCCAGCACTAATCTTTTGCTAATAAAAGACGATACCAAAACAAGGACAGACACTATGGGTGTTACCTTAGACGGAAATGTTTATCATAGATCCAGCGTAAGCTCGCCTAATGCCATAATAAAAAGCCTGACACAAGATTTTTCAACACTTTCTGATTTTAGAAAAGAAACTGGTCAGGACAGTCAATCTATTGAATTTACAGGGAAAGCACCATTAAATGCATTTGGTTTTGCTACGCTGGATCTTCAAAGAAAAGCCGACACAATTGCTCAGGTCATTCCAGCCGATATTGCAGCAGTTTCAAACTTGCACGTTGGTGAAAAGATACTAGGTCCTGTTCTCACTAGGATTGGTAATTTAGAAACGCTTACAATAGATAAAGCTGTTGGATGGGCTTCAGATCCATCGAATCCAGATGCTTCGGTAATTGTAAAATTTTATATTTTTGATAAAAATGACAATCAAGTTTCAGCTGAGTCAGTAGTAGCAAATTTACCTAGATCAGATGTTGGAAATCATGGATTTTCTACTAAAATTGACTGGTCAAAATTTCAATCTGGTAAGTATAAAGTAATTCCTTATGGAGTATTTGGAGCTACTGAGTATCAATTAGCTGGTACTAAGTATTATACTGTAGATTGAAAATTGTATATTTACTCATAATAATTTAATACGAATCCTTTCAAGATATTGCTGCAAATCATATCTTGAAAGGACTCTTTATGAGTTTAAATCTGATTCTTCGGTTCACAACGTTTATATCAATATCCCATATATGGTTTAGATCTTTCATCACCACCATCCACATTATACCCTTTGTATTATATCATATCATTTTTATAATTCTCAGGGACTATAGCTAATTTATATCCTAAGGCTCTTAATACTTTAGATAAGGTATCTATTTGTGGAATTGTTTCCATTTTTTCAAGTCTTGCTATAGCTGGTTGTTTTAATCCTGTCATTGTGGCAAGTTGTTCTTGTGTTATTCCCTTTTTTTCCCTTGCTTCGATTAGTTTTCCAGCCAATTCTATTTTAAGCTCAATTTCATCTTTTTCTGCTTCTGTCAATATATTTGGATCATTCCAGATATCATCAAATGTTGTGTATTCTGTATCATTTATTTTTATACTCATTATTCTCTCTATTCCTTTCTATGAAATCATTCAAATTACTTAAGGCTTTTTTAATTTCTCTGGAAGGTGTTTTATTAGTTTTTTTAGTGAAGTGATGAAGCAAAATAAACATGTTATCTTTCCAATAGGCAAATAAAACTCTATCTGAAGTAGGTCTAAGTTCCCATAGATCTGTACCAGTTATATGTTTAACTACAGGCTGACCTATAGTAACTCCATATCTACTTATTAAGCCAATGTATTCAATTATTTTTTTTAATTTTATTCTCGAATCTTTATTTGTTGGTTTTTTATATAGTTCGTCAATATAGTTTCTGATTGGCTCATTTCCATCTTTATCTTTATAAAAAATGATGTCATACATTACTTTTTGTTCCTCCAATTCTATTTAATTATAACATATTTGTTATAACATAGATAGAAGAATTGTGCTTATTTTTTTCTATTTATCATCGGTATTAGTTACTTTTCAAGAATTATACCATTATGATTTTTTTCTTATTCATAAAATCTAGTTGAGGAGCCAGTTATTCCAATGACCATCGGCCACTTATTGGTTTCGATTATAGTAGTAGCATTAATATTTCCTAAATGGGCGTAGAAATGTCGATGTTGTGAAATGATCAATGATAGTCTATTATCATTACAACCTTGAGGCACTTCATATAACATGTCATCTGTAAGTGAATTTAAATATTGCATAATTTTAATTTGGATTTTTTCAAGATATTGCTCTAAATCTTCTTTTGAAAGAACTTTTTCACTAATTTCATTCAATGAGTTTAGACCTGGCTCATGAAAATCAGGTTCTACATATTGACTCGGATTTATAAACCATTGATCGAGAGAATGAAGCTGATGATAAATATGCTTCCATACTGGTAAATCACAAAGGATAGAATCCAAATTACATGTTTGCAGCATGATATTTGCATTTTCAAAAAGGATTTCTGTATTTTTCTTTATGGCATTTATTAATTCGCAACTCATATTTGTACCTCCATAATCAATATTAAGCAGGTGAAAGGCTAAGTTTATATAAAATTTCGCCATCATATATTTTACCAGTATCCTCAAAGCCTAATTTTTCATATAATGCTCTGGCTATATCATTTTTGGGATCAAAAGATAAAAATATCTCTTGGCAATTTTCAAAGCTTTTCATCTTATCTATTATTTTTGTTAACGCAATGGTCCCATAGCCTTTTTGCTGATATCTATGATCTATCATTAATCTGCATATTTCATAAAAATTGCCTTCAAAACCATACATTGTAAAGCCAACCATAGTGTCGTCTTCGTAAATAGCTTTTGTAACCCAGCCATCTTGGATTTTTGATTGAGCAATTGAAAATGCATTTGAAGCGACAAATTCTTCAAAAATTGTGTGGTTATCATCTTTATTTGTGGTTAACTTAATGCACTCAATGAAATTTTCATTTGTTATATCCCTGAGATTTATAATCATGATTTTCCTCCAAATATATTGAAACTTTAGATCAAGTTACAAGGTATAAAGCAATTTTGATTATCTATTGGTATCGGCTCTTCACACATGCATACTATGCCACCAGCTCCAGTCTGTACAGTGGTTTTATCGAGTACTAAAAACTTCTTTACTTCACGGCGGTCAGGGTTTGCAGACTTTTTAATTTCTAAGGGATGTATAAAATCGTTCATCTCAATGAAAATATCGATCTCATTAGCGTTGGAATCCCGATAATAAGTCATATTTGCTTTTGAAGGAGAATATGAATAATTTTTCAAAAGCTCTGTAACCACATAATTTTCAAAGAAATGACCGCTCGCTGCGCCATTCATTAGTGTTTCCCGTGTTAGCCACATTGAAAGATGCGCTGCAAGACCTGTGTCGCAAAAATACAGTTTCGGGGTTTTGGTCAGTCTTTTCAAAGCGTTATTGGCATAAGGATGGAGAAGATAAACGATTCCTAAGCTCTCAAGCAGTTCTAACCAATCTTTTGCGATAGGCTGTGAAATATCAGAACTATCAGCAAGGGTTTTATAATTTAATTGTTCTGCCACCAGCGAAGCACAGACAGTTAGAAATTTGCCAAAGCGCAAAGAATCTGTGACTCCAGCAAATTCAGCAATATCTCGCATTAAATAGGTGCTTATATAAGAGTCATAGTATTCTTGCCTTTCTTCTGAATCGGCATTAAGGACTTGTGGCATCCCTCCACGCCAGATGTGTTCAAATACTGTAATTATATCATTTTTAGGAAGCTTAGTTTGACGTTCTTGTAAGCAAGAGAGCGAAAAATCCAACTTGTTTTCAAATACTATTCCCGCTTTTTCAGTTTGTGACATGCTATATAGTGTGAGAATTCCAATGCGACCAGCTAAAGTTTCCCTAATGTTTTTCATCATTTTATATGCTTGAGAACCTGTAAGCCAAAACAGCCCAGTCTCCTCACTTTCATCGCACATGATTTTAATCTGGCTAAAAAGTTCAGGTGCATATTGAACTTCATCGATTAAAATCGGCGGTTTATAAGTTTGGAAAAATAACACAGGATCAGTTTTCGCAAGCCTCCGAGCCATCATGTTGTCTAAACTTACATAAGTGCGATTTTGTCCTTCCATCAGTTTTTTTAGCATGGTGGTTTTACCGACCTGCCTTGCGCCAGTGACGAGAACAGCCTTGAAAAAGTTATTCATTTTTAAAAATTTTCGCTCTAGACGACGCTTAATATAATTCATATGATACCTCTTAATTATGATAAAATAAAGTATACTTTATTTTATCATAAATATAAAAATAATTTCAACTTTTTTAGAGTATATAATATACTATTAATAAATATGATGGTTAAAGGAGTGGTAAAATATGTGTAAATCTAAAGAGATATCAAGTCGTTTCTGGAATCTGCCACAAAAATCTGATGAAGAAGTGAATCGTGAGCAAATTTTCATCGATGACATTTATGCATTTATGCCTGATGAAATATGTGAGATTTTGAAACACCTTGGTGCTACAAATATTAGAATATCTGGTCCTGGAGCTTTATCGCGGAGTATTCCTGGTGAGGTGCTAAGAAATATCATGAAAGATGAAGCATTAAAAAAGGATTTTTTGGATTTTTGTTACGTTTATGATAGTAATATCTATGTTGCGGGGATGGGAAAAGATAATCTTGTTGTTATTGCAGATTTATATTAATGGGGGATAATTTATGAAAGTACTAAATTTTGGCTCTTTAAATATCGATCATACTTATTATTTAAATCATTTTCCCGCAAAAGGAGAGACTATATCTTCTTTTCTTTATGAGAAAAATTGCGGAGGCAAAGGTTTAAATCAATCGGTTGCTTTAAAAAGGGCAGGTTGCGATGTTATTCACATAGGAAAAATTGGAAAAGATGGAGAAATGCTCTTAAATATTTTAAAGGAAGAGAATATAAATTCTGATTATGTAATTATTTCAGACGATGTTCCTTCAGGGCATGCGATTATTTTTATAGATAAAAATGGTGAGAATACAATCGTGATTTATCCTGGTGCAAATAAAGAGATTGAAGTATCGCAAATCGATAGGGCATTAGCTATAGGTGAAGTCGATGATATTGTTTTGATTCAAAATGAGATAAACAATATCGATTACATCGCAACAAAAGCCAAGGAATTAGGTCTTAGAGTGGTATTTAATCCAGCACCATTTAGTGATTTAGATGAATTCCCTTTTGATCTAGTAGATATACTAATATTAAATGAGACAGAAGGGCTAAAATTTACCGGAGAG
>WQUF01000151.1 GCA_009785875.1 Oscillospiraceae bacterium
TTTAAAGTATTGATTAAAAAGATAGTATAATATAAGAAATTTTAAAAGGAAGATATTTTTAAAATAATTGTGATGTAATATAATAATAAAGATCAAAAGCTTCGCTTTTGATCTTTATTATCAACAACTATTCACTATTACCAATATTCACTATTCATTATTCATTGCTATAAGCATATTACAGATCTTATTAAAGACAGGCCCACATACCACTCCGCCCACGTTCTCATTTTTAGCCAAATCCTCGCTAAAAACACATATGGTATAAGTTTTCTCGTTAACTGTTATATACCCAACGAGCCAACCATCGTACAGTTTTATTCCCTGATCCATCCTTTCAGAAGTCCCAGTCTTTGCGCCCATAGTATAGCCATCTATCTTATAACCTTTCAAAGTATCATTGTCTAATACTTTTTCCATATCTTTTTTCACCAATTTGCTGGAAGTATCCGTAAAGACTCTTTCAGATGTCGTTTTCCATTTCTTCGTAAGAGTTCCTTCTGAATTAACTACTCCTTCTATTATGCTAGGTTTAACATAGATCCCGTTATTCACAATAGTATTTGCCATTGCTGCAGCCTCTATTGGAGTTATCCTTATATTCTGACCAAAGGAAAGAAGCGTAATATCGCCTTCGTCTAAGTTTGGATCATTAAATAGAAACTCTCCTCCAACCTCATCATTCATGTCTAAAACTTTTTCATTTAAATGAAGCTTATACAAATAATTTTTTAAATCGCTTCCAATCCTATGTCCAATCTGCACAAAGGTATCGTTACAAGATACCTCTAAAGCCTCTGCAATGTTTAAGCTTCCATGATTGCTCACATAATCTTCATATCTCCCAAGGCAAGTAAAAATCTCGTCCCTGGAGACAACATTTTTGTCGAATGCAGCTGCTTCTACTGCGATCTTAAATATAGATCCTGGAAAAAAACCTCCGAAAGTGCCATATCCTATGTTTCTATTTTCTAAAAGATAATCGTCCTGGGTCATAGATAAAATTTTACCAGAAGCCGAATCCATCACGATAGCCGATATGCCTCTTGCTTTATTGTCTGAATTAAATCCTTGTAAATAATCGTGTATTTCTTTTTGAAGGGTTTCGTCTAAAGTCAATTGGATGTTAGAATTTTTTGAAAGATCTCCACTCCCTGTTTCTTTATAGTACCCGTATTCATCAGGAGTAAATCTAATGCTATCATATTCATTGCCTTTAGTTAAATCATAAATTAACCCTTCAAGACCAGATTTTTGCTTTACTACTCCATTATCTTCGTAGATTGGATTGGTTAACATGCTCTCAATGCTATAATCGTTGCTCCTATCCAATATATCTTTTTCATAACAATATGTACCCGGTATTCCTGTAATAGAATTTAGTTTATCGTATGTACTCTTATCTATTTCAAAATATTTTTTATCTCCAGCTTCTTCAAATATTTTAGTGATATCGTAATCAGGATTATAAGATTTTAAAATATATTTTATCGTGAGAAGCTCTTCCATATTTTCTTCTTGATTGTACTGCTTAAAGTTCTTTTTATCGACGACAAAATAATAGATGGGTTTGTAATTCATTATCTCATTGCCGTTTTTATCTATAAGTTTATAATTTATGTCACTTGTAATTTCTGTATATCCAAATTGGTTTGCTGCTAGGACTTTTAAATTTGACGAAGATGTTAAAAATATTATCCTTATGCTTAATAATATCAAGAGCATGGAAAAAAAGATTGCAATTGAATATACCCTTAAATTGATCATATACCTTTTCAAAAAAAACACCTCCACTTGATTATTAACAAAGTTAAGGTGTATTTATTCAAGCTTTTTGTTTAAATAATATATCTTTTGGTAAAACTTCAATTTCAGTCCTTGCATAATATTCCATCTGTGCATTTGGCGTTGAATTTATTTTTTCATTTAAATCATTATAAAGATCTTTTAAAGTAGTATATTGTACATCTCCAATAGGCCTTAAAACCCCAACTTTATCCCCTTCGAATAGCTTATTCCTCTGCTCAATCTTCGCTATTTTATTAACAGGATCATAGCTTTTAACGATTCCCACAATCTCATAATTTCTAATATAGGATTCTTGATAATATGTCTGCTTTTTATCCTCTCCAAAATAAAATCCAGTAAAAAACTCCCTGTGGCTATTCATATTTAAATAATCCATCCATTTTTTATTAAATTTATATTCCTTAAGATTTTCTAAATATGAGTCTAAAGCTTCTCTATATGCTTTTACAACAGTTGAGACATAAAACGAGCTCTTCATCCTGCCTTCTATTTTAAAAGATGAAACAGAAAGCTCCATTAATTCTGGTATATGTTCGATCATGCATAGATCTTTAGAACTTAAAATATAAGAGCCTCTATCGTCTTCTATGATGTCAAAATACTCACCAGGTCTCTTTTCTTCAACTAAAGTATATTTATATCTGCAAGGCTGAGTGCATTCCCCTCTGTTTGAATCTCTACCTGTCATATAATTCGACAAAAGGCATCTACCTGAATAGCTCATGCACATTGAACCATGCACAAAAACTTCAAGCTCTAAGTCCATAGGAGTATTTTCTCTTAGCTTTTTAATCTCTTGAAAGCTCATCTCCCTTGCTAATACTATTCTCTTTATACCATTTTTGTACCAAAAAATAGCAGATTTATGATTTACATTATTAGCTTGTGTGCTTAAGTGCAAGTTTAAATTTGGAACCAAGTCTCTAGCTGTCATGATTATCCCTGGATCGGAAACTATTATTGCATCTACATTTATCTTCTCCAGATTCAATAGATAATCCTCTAAGCCATTTAAATCATCTTCATGAGGGAATACATTTAAAGTCACATATACTTTTCTGTTTCTTTCATGAGCGTAATCCACAGCTTCTTTTAAATCTTCATCGCTAAAATTATCTGCAAAAGCTCTCAAATTTAACTTGCTCCCTCCGATATAAACAGCATCCGCTCCAAAATCAATAGCGACTTTTAAGTTTTTTATATTCCCAGCCGGTGCTAAAATTTCAGGCATTTATTTCACCTCCTATAAATAAGTGCAATTCCATCTGACATAGGTAAGATCGAAACTATAAGGCTTTTATCGTGAGTTATTTCCTCTATGTACTTTCTCATCCTCTTTACTATTGTGATCTTTCTTCTTTTCACCAAATCCTTTGATGCAAGCATTCCTCGAAATAGAACATTATCAGCAACGATGATACCATCTTTATTAAGAAGCCTCATGCAATGTGGATGAAAATGATTATAATGACCTTTTCCTGCATCGATAAAAACAAAATCGTATCTATCATTTAAAGATTCAAGCACTTCTAAGCATTCACCCTCTATGATTTTAATATTGTCTTTTAATTCAAATTTCTCAATATTCTCTATAGCTTTTTCCACCATTTTTTCATCTCTTTCGATGGTGGTAATATGAGCCTTATTATCAGAAAAAATCGCCATTGAAATAGCAGAATATCCAATAGCTGTCCCAAGCTCTAATATTTTATTTGGTCTTTTTATGTTGATTAAAAATTTTAAAAGCTGAGAGACTTCTTTTGATATTATTGGTATATGATTTATCTCTGCATATGCTTCAATTTCTAAAAGCTTTGAAGGTGATTCTTCGATAATATTCCTTAAATATTGTTCAATATATGGATAAGTGACTCCTTCCAATTTTTCACCTACTTAGCTTTCTTCATGGATTTCTTTCTTAAACTTGAATCTAAGATCATCTTTCTCATCCTGATGGATTTTGGAGTTACTTCCACTAATTCATCTGTAGTTATAAACTCTAGGCATTTTTCTAATGTCATCTGAACTGGTGTAACAAGCCTAAGTGCGTCATCTGAACCAGCTGCTCTCATGTTTGTAAGCTGCTTTTTCTTGCACACATTTACTTCTATATCTTCACCCCTTGAGCATTCTCCTACTATCATCCCTTCATAAACTTCTACAGAAGGTCCGATGAATAATTCTCCTCTCTCTTGAGCGTTATACAAACCATATGTAACAGCTAAACCTGATTCGAATGCCACAAGCGACCCTCTAGGTCTATCATCAATTTCACCTTTATATTCTTCATATCCTTCAAAGATAGTATTCATTATCCCATTTCCTCTAGTTTCATTGATAAATTCGCTTCTATATCCTATTAGACCTCTTGAAGGTATTCTAAATTCTAATCTTGAATATCCATTTATCGCTGATGTCATGTTCACCATCTCAGCTTTTCTCTCACCTAAAGATTGTATAACATTCCCCACATAATCTTCAGGAACATCTATGACTAAGAGTTCCATGGGTTCAAGTACTTTCCCGTTTTTCTCCTTATAAATAACAACAGGCTTTGAAACCTGAAATTCATAACCTTCTCGCCTCATATTTTCGATTAAGATTGAAAGGTGAAGCTCTCCTCTACCTGAAACTTTAAAAGTATCCTTAGAATCCGTCTCTTCTACTTTTAAGCTCACATTTGTCTCTAATTCCCTCATAAGCCTTCCTCTAAGGTGCCTGGAAGTTACATAATCCCCTTCCCTTCCTGCAAAAGGAGAGTCATTTACTATAAAGTTCATAGATAATGTTGGCTCGTCTATTTGAACAAAATCCAGAGATTCCACATGATTTACATCGCATATTGTATCTCCAATGTTAATGCCATCGATCCCTGAAATGGCAACTATATCTCCAAAATTAACCTCTTGTGCTTCTTCTTTCTTTAACCCTTCAAAAGTAAAAAGGCTGGATATCTTAACATTTTTTGCATTCTTATCTTTATCCACCAATACAGCCATTTGATTCCTTCGAACAGTTCCTCTGTTTATCTTACCAATAGCGATTCTACCAACATATTCATTTGAATCAATGGTTGATACTAAAATCTGGAGTCCTTCTCCTTCATTTTCTACCGGAGCCGGAACTTCATTAAGTATGGTCTGAAACAAAGGCTCCATGTTTGTGCTGTCATCTTTAAGGTCGTATTTTGCATATGACTTTTTAGCCGATGTATAAACCACAGGGAAATCTAATTGATCATCGTCAGCACCTAGCTCAATGAATAGTTCAAAGACTTCATCTAAAACCTTCTCTGCCCTTTGCCATTCCCTGTCTATTTTATTTATTACTACTATCGCCTTTAAATTTAAATTCAAAGCTTTTTTTAAAACAAACTTTGTCTGTGGCATGCAGCCTTCTGTTGCATCTACAACTAATAAAACTGCATCTACCATCTTAAGGACTCGCTCTACTTCTCCTCCAAAATCGGCATGTCCTGGAGTATCTACTATATTCATTTTAACTCCATTATGGTAAATGGAGGTATTCTTTGCAAGGATTGTTATTCCTCTTTCCCTTTCTATATCATTTGAGTCCATGATTCTTTCTTCAACTTTTTCATTAGCCCTAAATACACTGCTGGCTTTTAAGAGGCTATCAACTAATGTAGTTTTGCCGTGGTCAACATGTGCAATTATTGCCATATTCCTTATATCATTTCTAGTGTTCATTTATCCTCCTCATAGGGTTCCTCGATTCAAAAAATTTGGATGCATTAGCATCCAAAACAATTATAGAGTGTTTCAAAAATGATCAGATATAGTTGACACACTTCCTTTTATTTAATTCACAAAACTTAACGAAATCAATGCTTTAATTGGTATCATGAACCTAAAAAGTGTCAACTATATTTGAATCAGTCCTTATCATCAATTTCAACAGCTTGAGTGAGTATTTTCATGATATCAGCCCAAATAAGACCAAATCTCTCTTCGCTCATTAAATACTCTTTTATTTTAGGATTTTTAGAAGCATCTTCATAGAGAATTTGAAGGCTATTTTTCATTTCATCAGAAAGCTT
>WQUF01000152.1 GCA_009785875.1 Oscillospiraceae bacterium
TTTTCCTTTTGGTATTAGCTATTATTCCGTTTTTATCCAATACTATTTCACCTTGGGCGTTTTTAATTGTGTCATCTGTAATGAGCATTCCAGATACTATAGGTGGTACTGCTTTTCAAGGCTTTGTTGGCGATACATTCAAAGAAGAAGATAGATCCTCTGCGTTATCTTTAAAAAGCCAATTTTCAGCATTGACTCAGGTGATTATTTTAATATTGCTGTCATTATTATTGACATCTACAAACTTTCCTAATGAAACTGTGGTGAGGATTTATCAAGTTTTGTTCGTCGTTGGATTTATATTTGGATTTTTTGAAGTTAAGGCATTATATGATATGAAGGAGCTTACCCATACTTCAAATGATAGAGTGAAATTAAAGGATGGTATGCGCTCTATTTTAAAGAACAAGAGATTTTTGATATTCATACCATGCTCTTTGTTCTTTCACTTTTCAATGTTTTTAGAAGGCCCAGCGTTTTCTGTATATCAAATTTCCTATCTAAAAGCAAATGAACTATGGATATCGATCCTTACAATAATAACTTCAATTATCACATTTTTAGTTTTTAGCAAATGGAGCAGAGTTATAAGGCGAAAGGGGAATTATTATACACTTTTTCTATCGTCGTTTATAATATCTTTTACACCTTTTGTATATCTAATAGCTAGAAATATATATACTATAATTGTAGCAAATATTTTACAGGGAGTAGGGATTGCTGGAATAAGTGTGTGTATATTAAATGAAGTATTAGAGAGCTCAGATTCAGATAAAAAGATATTCTATGTGGGTTTACATTCATTATTGATAAATACAATGTTATTTGTCACTCCAATTATATCAGATATTATTGTAATTAGGGTTGGCATCTATACAGCATTTATAATAATTGGCTGCTTAAAATTTTTAGCATCGTTCGTTTTTTTTCTTAAATTTATAAGTTTAAAAAGGGCTAAAGCAAAGACCTCAATTTAAAATGATCTTTGCTTTATTTTTTTACACTGTGATTCTTCCTGAGAGTATGTTTTTATAATCTTCTAAATTTTTCTTAAGAAGGTTTGGGGTATCTAGTCCATAAGGGCATTTTTTGCGGCACTCTCCACATTCTATGCAGTTTTCAATATTTAACATCATCTTTTGCCCACCTTCGCTTAACCAACTTGCAGATGGACTTCGACGGATTAACTGTATCATCCTGGCAGCATTATTGATTTGAATCCCTACAGTACAAGGCATGCAGTATCCGCACCCTCTGCAGAAATTTCCACTCAATTCTTCCTTATCTTTTTTTATTATACTTTGAATTTCCTCATTTAAAACAGGAGGGTTATCCATATATGATATGAACTCATCCAGCTCACTTTCTCTTTGTATTCCCCATATTGGAAGAACATTGTCGAATTGATCGAGCCATGCATATGCAGCATTAGATTTAGTAATCAATCCACCTGATAGGGATTTCATAGCGATGACACCAATATTCAATTCTCTGCATAGATTAATTAGAGATATATCTTTATCTGATGCAAGGTAAGAAAATGGGAATTGAAGCGTGTCGTATAATCCTGAATGTACCGCTTCTTCTGCAACTTTTAAGCTGTGATTTGTAATTCCTATAAATCGTATTTTACCAAGATCACGGGCTTCAACCATTGCTTCATAAAGTCCTGTCCCATCATTAGTTTTTGGGCAAAAGCTTGGATTGTGAAATTGATATATGTCTATATAATCTGTTTTTAATAGAGATAAACTGGTTTCAAGGTCTTTCCAGAAACCTTCAACTGTGGTTGATGGAGTTTTAGTTGCGATGACGATATCTTTTCTTACATCTGAAAGAGCAAGACTGATTTTTTCTTCGCTGTTTGAATAGCTTCTAGCTGTGTCAAAGAATGTAAAGCCTGCATTGTATGCTTTTTTAAGTAGCATTCCGGCGTATTCAATTGTAACTCTCTGTATAGGAAGAGCTCCAAAAGCGTTTTTATTTGTCTTGATTCCTGTTTTACCTAAAGTGATGTATTTCATAAATTCCTCCTCAATTAATTCCATATAATAATTATAATATCACTGATATAATAATATTAGAAGTTTAAAAATATTTTTACAAGAAGGTAGATTTAAAGATGAGCTATTCTCATGTTATATGGGATTTTAACGGTACAATTTTAGATGATGTTGAAGCAGTAATAAATAGTGAAAATATCGTTCTAAAAAGGCATAACTTGCCTTACATACAAGATATTAAGCAGTATCAAAGTGTATTTACATTTTTTTGATGAACTTGTAGCACTTCATAATATATATGCAACGAGCAAAATTGAAATTGCAATGGAATGGATAAAAAAAGAAAACCCAAAGAAAGCAATATTAATAGGGGATACAACTCATGACTTTGATGTTTCCAAGGCTATGAGTGTCGATTGTATATTAGTAGCAAGTGGGCATCAGAATAATGAAAGGCTCATGGCTTGTGGAGTACCTGTTTTTGAAAGTATTGTGGAATTATTGAAGAACGAATTTTTTGAGAATTTATTGACTTCGTAAGTATTATAGATTATAATAAAATTATCTATTAAAATTACAAACATATTTATGAAAGGTTTGCATATGGATTATTTTTGGAAAGCATCTATTGATGAATTGAAGCAAGGTTATTATTTTAATGAATATACTAGAACATATGACTGTTTAATTTGTGACAAGAGTTTTGAAGTTGGCATGATATATGAAATGGAATGTGGATTATGTGAGGCTCAAAAGGCAGTGGAAGCTCATATTAAGGATGAGCATAAATCAATGTTTAATTATCTCTTAGAAATGGGAAAGTCTTATACTGGATTAACAGATCATCAAAAAGAGATAATGAAGATGTTTTATGAAGATCTTTCTGATAAAGAGATTGCTCTTAAAGCTGGAGTTACTACATCTACTATTAGAAATCAGAGGTTCTCTTTTAGAGAAAAATATAAACAGGCAAAGATAACAATTGCTATGATGGAATTAATTGAGGAAAGGAAAAATAATAAAATGAACGATGAAGAGAGACTTGTTGATATCCACAGAACAGCTACCATGATAGATGAAAGATATGCTATCAGCCAAGATGAAAAGAGCGATGTTTTAAGCAGATATTTTGATGAGAATAATAAGCTAATCATAAAAGAGTTCCCTGTAAAAGAGAAGAGGAAAATCATTATTTTGCAGCATTTAACTGAAGAGTTTAATAAAAATAAAAAGTATTCGGAAAAAGAGGTAAACTCTATTTTAAAGAATTTCTACGATGATATAGCTACTGTTAGAAGATATTTGATCGAGTATGGTTTTTTAGATAGGACTAAAGATGGTAGGGAGTATTGGGTTAAAATGTGTTAATAATGTTGATACAGATAGGAGTGATCTTTTATGGCTGAGACAAACATCAATATTCGAATAGATGAAGGTTTAAAACAAAATTTCGATAATCTTTGTAATGATTTAGGCTTAACTATAACTACAGCAATTACTATTTTTGCAAAAACTGCTGTTAGACAGCAAAAAATTCCATTTGAGATTTCTTTAGATATACCCAATGCCGAAACGATAGAGGCAATAAAAGAAGTACAGGAGATGAAAAAAAATCCTTCTTTAGGAAAAACATACACAAATGTAGAGGAAATGATAAAAGAAGTACTTTCTGATGTATAACATTAAAATGGCGTGTTTCAAAAAATGATCAAATTCAGTTGACACATTTTTTTATTACATTCGCAAAACTTAACGGAATCAATACTTTAAGTGATATCATAAACTTAAAGAGTGTCAACTGAATTTGAATCACGCCATTTTAAATTCAATTTTAACAACTTTAGCCAGTATTGTAATATTATTTTTATGTATCGTCTCAATTTTAAATAAGCTACTTAATGAATCTTGGTCTGAAAAAAGCATAAGATACTTTTCTTTATCTAGTTCTCTAATTTGGATGAGCCTATTTTCATCATTTTCCTCTATTAGATAAACTCCATTTCCAGTAAATTCTTTAGAAATAAAACAAAAAGCTATATCATTTTTTAAGATCCTCAAGAAAGATAATGAATTATCTTTGATTTTCAAGTAACAAACCTTATCATGAGGATAGCCATCTATTTTATTGGAAATAATAGGAAGCAATATTTTTTCTCCTGTTTGTTTTAAATCGTAGTTTACATATGGAATATCCTTTATAACTTGAGAAAAGGCACTGGTAAAGGCTTCATTAACAGGCTCTTCAATTGGCTTAGCTTTTTTTACTATAACTTTAGGTTTCTCATCTTTAACCTCATCTTTTGAATCTTCAAAGTACATGTTTATATCATTTAAGTCTTCACCTAAAACCTTTGAAATTTTTTCTATGATTTTATCGTTTATAACCTTTTTCCCAATTTCAACCTCATTGATATAATTCTCTGAAACACCGAGAGCTTTTCCAAGTTGTTTCTGCGTCATCCCTTTTTTAATTCTTAAATTTTTTATATTATCAGAAATTCTGCTCATGGTAAAATGTCTCCAATTGATCAATTGATTAATTTTCTATTCCTTAGTATTTTAATCTATTTTTTTTGTTTTCGCTAGTCTAAAGTAAAATTAAATGAATCTATTGACAGAAAACATGTTCATGATCATATAATAGAAATATCATAAAATCATTTGAAGTGAGGTGTAAACTTGAAAAAGAATATATTAGGTCAAACAGGTTTGGAAGTCAGCATGGTCACTTTTGGTGGAATCATCACAACCGATGAATCAGCTGAAGACAATGCACGTTTTGTTTCGTATGCCATCGATAGAGGTGTGAATTATTTCGATGTAGCACCTAGTTACGGAAACGCACAGGAAAAACTCTCTCCGGCACTGGCACCATATCGGCAGAATACGTATCTTGCTTGTAAAAGCACTGTACGGGATAACCATATAGAAGATGAACTTTATAACTCCTTGAAAGTTATGAAGAGGGATTATTTTGATGTATACCAGTTACATGCATTAAGTACACAAGAGGATATCGACAAAATCTTTGCAGCAAACGGAGCGATGGAAGTCGTAATCCGTGCGAAAGATAAGGGGTATATACGCAACATTGGTATATCTGCTCACAATGAGGATATAGCGATACAGGCACTTGCTTATTATCCTTTTGCTACTGTTTTGTTTCCCATAAACTGGGCGTTGAGTTTAGAAAAGGGTTTTGGCGACAGGCTGCTCAATATATGCAAATACCAGAATAAAGGGATTTTAGCTCTTAAAACACTCGCTCATAGAATGTGGAATGACGACACAGAGCAAAAGAGATTCCCTAAATCATGGTGTAAGACGATATATGATAATGATGCGCTTGCACTTGCAGCAATCAAATATACAATTTCAAAAGGAGCAGAAACTATAATTCCTCCAGGGAATTTCGAACAGTTTTCGTATATTGTCGAGCATATCGATGAATGTTTGGCAAATCCGCTTAATGATGGTGATATGGAAATCCTTCAAAGTGAACTTGAAAATGTAAAAGAGCAACTTATTTTTTAAGTTAAGTCCAAATCTAAAAAATTTGGACTTAATGATATTCCTATTTTTAAAAAAAACTTTCCCAAAAATTCCGAGAAGTTTTTACATATTTTTCATGTGAATTAGTAATTTTTTTTATTTAAGTCTACACTAAGTTATCCTATAGATTATCATCTAAGGAATCCAGGATTGCGAGGGGTTTGCGCCTTTTACCATTAATCGACTTATTAACCTCTCTTATTCAGTTTTCTAAATTAGAGTCTGTGCAATTCTTCTATGTTTCTTGCGTTTACAATGTTAAAATTATCTTTATTTATCATGCCTTT
>WQUF01000153.1 GCA_009785875.1 Oscillospiraceae bacterium
TTCAATTGCCTTAATTTTGTCATCGACTTAAGTGGCGTTATATCAGTAATTTCATTGCTGGAGAGATCCAAGGAGATTAATTTATTCAAGGATTCAAGTGACGTTAAATCGCTTATCATATTTCCACTTAAGTTAAGTCCTACTAAATTTGTCATCAATTTTAGCTGTGTAATATCAATATCAGTAAGTCCTTTTGAGGATAAATCAAGAATAGTTTTGTCAGTTGGATAAGTTTGTCCTGCAATTGATATTGTCACAGGTGTTCTTATCTCTTTAGTGCTGTTATCACCAGTAGTGTTACTATCAGTAGTGTTGCCATCAGTAGTGTTATCATCAGTAATGTTTTTGGTTGAATTAATTTGCTTTTCAAATATAGATCCGATTTTGGACAAAAATGTATTATATCTAGGAACTGTCACAACTAATACTGTTGCAGCAAGTATTACACATAAGCATGCAGCAACCATAGCTGGCATCAATATTGGTTTTTTCTTAGGAACTAAATTATTGCTTAATATTTTTTCTTTTAGCTCTGTGCTAACGCATATACTTCCAAGCCTTGAATCAACAATATCTTTTATTTTTTTATCAGTCATAATACCATCCTCCCAGCTTATCTTTTAGAATATTTTTCGCTCTACTGAGACGTGTAGATACAGTTGCTTCAGGTATTTTCAATACATCTGAGATTTGGCGTATTTTCATTTCCTGATAATAATATAAAATGATGACATCTTTATATTTCGGAGACAGTTTCATAATTTCCGCAACAACTGTATCATCTTGAACATTAGTTTCATAACTACTGTATACCGGAATATTTTCCAAAATAGCTGATTCATCTATTCGTTTCCACCATGAACTGCGCAAATAGTTTTTACAGACATTGATGGCAATTCGCATAACCCATGTCTTTACATCAGAATTTCCTTTAAATTTATCGTAATTCTTATATATTTTTATCAAAGTATCTTGTACTGCATCTTCTGCCAAGTGACTGTCTTTAAGGTAAAGAAAGCACATTCTGAGCAGAGTATTTCCGTAAGAGCTCAGTACTTCACTCATGACCGATTCCATTTCTCTATCAACTGGTGTAGAAGACGCCATTTACATCAGTCTCCCCTCATTAAGTTAGGTACATTATATATTTCAAATAATTGGAATTTAAGTGCCGCTAATGTTTAATTTGTATCTCACTCTTTATTTGAGTTTATGCTTTTTAATCCGTTTTTTCAAGTACTTTATGAACTTATGTCCTCTTTTAAAGTATCATAAGATTTGATTCTAGTCTGGATAAATTAATTTTTCTGGTTTAAAATAATCGTAGATGATGAACAATATTTTAAGTACAGTAATAGTATGTAGGAAGGAGGATTATTCTGTGAGCAATTTTAGTTTTTTAGAAAAAGATTTTCCTATATTAGCCAAGCTAGGTGGTTTAGCAGAAAATTATCTATATTCTGATTCAAATACATGTCTTTTTAAGCTTGGAGTTTTAGGAGAAGAGATCGTAAATGAAATGTTTAAATACGATTCTCTTGTAGAACCATTAGGAGACAATAGCCAAGCAAATAAAATCAGGATATTAAAAAATGAAGGCCTTTTGCCTCAAGAAATAGACGATATATTGTATGTAATAAGAAAAGCTAGAAATAAGGCAGCACACCAGAAATATGATTCTGTCGACGAATGCAAGGCATTATTGGAACTAACTCATAAACTTTGCACTTGGTTTATGCAAGTTTACGGGGATTGGAAATATAGTCCTACAGGATTTAAATTGCCAGAAGATAAGAAGAAAGATGTATTAAAGAGATCTAATAATGCTATAAAAGAAATGGAATATTCCGAAGAAGAGACTAGAGTACTGATCGATAGCCAATTGGAAAAAGTGGGATGGGATGCTGATAGCGTTAGATTAAAATATTCTAATGGAGTTAGACCTGAAAAAGGTCGAAATATCGCAATAGCAGAATGGCCTACAGATTCAAAAATTTTAAGCAGTGGAAAAGCTGATTATACTCTATTTGTTGGACTTAAACTTGTAGGAATAATAGAAGCAAAGAAATTCGGCAAGGATATATCTTCAGTAATAGACAATCAATGCAAAGACTATGCAAAAAACATTAAAAAGGAACACGAATGCTATCAGATTGGTAACTTTGGAGGATATAAAGTTCCTTTTCTCTTTGCTGCAAATGGAAGAAAATATTTAAAGCAACTTGAGACAAAATCTGGAGTCTGGTTTTTAGATGTGAGGAAAAACTCTAATATACCAAGGGCACTTCAAGGTTGGATAAGCCCTCAGGGAATCATGGAAGTTTTAGATAGGAATACTGAAAATGCAGAAGAATCCCTAAAAAAAATGCCGTTTGATTTACTGAGGGATGAAGATGGTCTTAACCTTCGCTATTATCAAATAGAAGCAATTGAAAAGATCGAAGAAAAGATTATGGAAGGGAAAAAAGAGATGCTTGTTTCCATGGCAACGGGGACTGGAAAAACAAGAATGATCCTGGGTCTCATATATAGATTAATCAAGGCAAAGCGATTTAAGAGGGTATTATTTTTAGTAGATAGGAATCCACTGGGAACTCAAGCATCAGATGTATTCAAGGAAGTTAAAATTGAAGAACTGATGACATTTGACAAAATCTACAATATAAAGGAATTAGGGAAAAAGGATATAGATTTAGAGACAAAAGTCAATATTGCGACGGTTCAGAGCATGGCTAGTCTATTGTTTAAAGCAGATGATAAAAAGAAAATGCCATCTGTAACCGATTATGACTTAATAGTAGTAGACGAAGCGCATAGAGGCTATATTTTAGATAGAGAAATGGGAGAAGATGAAGTAATTTACCGAAATCAAGAAGATTATATAAGCGTGTATTGCGCTGTTATAAACTACTTTGATGCAGTTAAAATTGGAATCACTGCAACACCAGCTCAACATACTACACAGATCTTCGGAAAGCCGATTTATAGCTATAGCTACAGGGAGGCTGTAATCGACGGTTATCTTGTAGATCATGATGCGCCGCATGTCATCGTGACTAAATTAAAAAAAGAAGGCATCACATTTAAAAAAGGAGAAATCGTTCCTGTTCTAGATCCTGTGACTTTTGAATTAAAAAATAGCGAAGAATTAGAAGATGAGATACTATTCAAGGTGGAATCCTTTAATAAAAAGGTCATAACAGAAAGCTTTAACAGAGTTGTTCTCGAGGAAATCGCAAAAGATATAGATCCTGAAGGAGAAGGAAAAACTTTGATATTTGCTGTGGATGATGCTCATGCGGATTTGGTTGTAAACCTATTGCGTGAAATATATGAACCAGAAGGAATCGATAACGATGCCATTAAAAAATTGACAGGAAGCATTTTCGGCGGAAACAGAGATAAAATATTAGAAGAGATCAGCAAATTTAAAAATGAAAGATATCCAAATGTAGCTGTAACTGTGGATTTACTTACAACTGGAGTCGATATCCCTAAAATTGAAAATCTAGTGTTCCTAAGAAGGATAAAATCACGTATACTATATGAACAGATGCTGGGTCGTGCAACTAGGCTTTGCCCTGAAATAAACAAAGATCACTTTGAAATATACGATGCTGTCGGCATATACGAAGCGTTAGAGCCAGTGACAAATATGAAGCCAGTGGTGGTTGACCCAAAAACTACATTTGAAGATCTTTTAAATGGTCTTGAAACATTAGACGATGAAAAAAAGATAGAAAATCAAATTGACATGATCATAGCAAAACTGCAGCGCAAAAAACGCACAGTAATCGAAGATAAAAAAGAGCTGTTTGAGCATCTTTCAGGAGGACTCGATATAGATTCATATATTGAAAAGATAAGAAAGGCTAAACCAGAGGAAGCTAAATCTATTCTTTTAGAGGATAAAAAGCTGTTTGATGCATTAAAAGATTTTGTATATGAAGATAATGATGAGAAATATGTTTCACTAAAGGAAGATGAAGTATTATACCATGTGAGAGGCTACGGAGAAGGGGAAAAGCCTGAAGATTATATCGAGGAATTTAACTCGTTTATAAAAGAAAACATGAATAAGATAGCTGCTTTGAATATAATATGCACAAGACCTAAAGACTTAACCAAAAAGGATTTAAAAGATTTGATGATTGAACTTCATAGCCATGATTTCACTGCAATACAATTAAACACAGCCTGGAAAGATGCTAAAAACGAGGACATTGCAGCTGATATAATAGGATTTATAAGGCAATTAATATTAGGATCTTCATTAATCAGCCATGAGACGAGGGTTAAAAACGCTTTTATAAAATTAAAGAAGAATCATAAATTTACGAAAAGACAAGAGGATATAATTTCAAAAATTGAAAAATATCTGTTGAACGAGCAGATAATTGAAAAATCAGACTTTGAAGAAGGTTCATTTAAAACTTTTGGGGGAATTACTAGAATAGATAAAATATTGGAAAATAAATTGGATAACATTTTGGATGAAATAAACGAGTATCTATACGACGATGGAGGGAAAATAGCTTAATGACGAATCAAGAAATTGTAGCAAAACTATGGAATTTGTGTAACGTTTTAAGGGACGATGGCATAACATATCATCAGTACGTAACAGAATTGACTTATATATTGTTTTTAAAGATGACAAAAGAAACAGGAACAGATAAGAATATCCCAGAAGAATATAGATGGGATAAACTTATGCAAAAACAAGGAATCGAATTAAAAAAGTTTTACAATGAGCTCTTGGATTACTTAGGAGAAAATTGCACAGGAAGGATTAGGGAAATATATCAAGGAGCCAGGAGCAGCATCGACGAGCCTAAGAATTTGGAAAAAATAATAGTATCCATAGACGCTTTAGATTGGTACAGCGCAAAAGAAGAAGGATTTGGAGACCTTTACGAAGGATTACTGGAGAAAAATGCAAATGAGAAAAAATCAGGAGCAGGACAATACTTTACTCCGAGAGTACTCATCGATGTGATGACAAGACTAATAAAACCGCAGCCAGGAGAAAGGTGCAACGATCCAGCTTGTGGAACATTTGGTTTTATGATAGCTGCAGATAGGTATGTTAAAAATAATACAGATGATCTATTCGATTTAAAAATTGAGGAGCAGAACTTTCAGAAAAAAGAAGCATTTACAGGATGCGAGCTGGTCCACGATACTCATAGGCTAGCTCTTATGAATGCAATGCTCCACGATATCGAAGGGGAAATCATTTTAGGGGATACACTTTCAAATGTGGGGAAAGAAATGAAAAACTTCGATGTGGTGCTCACAAATCCACCTTTTGGAACTAAAAAAGGAGGAGAGCGGGCAACAAGAGACGATTTGGTATTCTTAACTTCAAATAAACAGCTGAACTTCTTGCAGCATATTTATAGGAGCTTGAAACAGAATGGGAAAGCAAGGGCTGCAGTTATACTTCCAGATAATGTGCTGTTTGCAGATGGAGATGGGGCAGCTATTAGAAATGATTTGATGGATAAATGCAATCTAAATACAATATTGAGGCTTCCTACAGGGATATTCTATGCTCAGGGAGTGAAGACTAATGTGCTTTTCTTTACAAGAGGGAGTGCTGATAAGGGGAATACTAAGGAAGTTTGGTTTTATGACTTGAGAACCAATATGCCGAGCTTTGGTAAAACTAACCCACTTAAGATTGAACACTTCGAAGGGTTTATAAAGGCTTATGAGGTGGGAAATAGGGAAACAGTTAAGGATGAGAGGTTTTCTAAATTTACAAGGGAGAAGATAAAGGAGAAAAATGATAGTCTGGATTTGGGACTCATAAGGG
>WQUF01000154.1 GCA_009785875.1 Oscillospiraceae bacterium
TGTTTTTGAACATTTTCTTGAGCAACATAACATCCCGTTACATAAAATCTACTAAATACTACTATTAGTTTTAATAAATTTATAACGGTTTTCACCTTTCCTTTCCTTCTTCTATTTTATTCTTCTCATATTTTCTTGATAAGTAGCAACAACCCTTTTTCTACTTTTATTCGCTTTTACTGTTCATTTTATTTGCTTCTTATAGGTCTTGAGTAATTACTGTTAATTAAAAAAACTTACTGTAGCAAACGCTCGTAATGAAAACTTGCTGACGAACGACGCAATAGAATCAGCCCAAGGATAGAGCAAAGGACTCCAATGCCGAGCAGCAGCCATACGTTTACCAATACAACTCCGCTGAACTGTCCAACAGCTAAGACTACAATAGGCAAAATCAAGAAGGCACTGCGCTGCTGGGATTCTTCCACCGACTTGGCTTTCGCCGAGCCTCGTACAATAAGCGTGATTGCGACCAACGAAATAGCAGGAGACACGAGGATTAGCAGCACGAGCCAGTTGAGTCCCAGAAGCATCAATGACCCTGTGATGAACCAGATTTCTGTTTGGACAACAAGCGTCATGGCTACAAAGGACACAAGGGATACGATTTGGCTGAATACAAAGGACGCAAAAACCTTTGCAATAAATATTTGTTGCAGGCTGAGTGGGCAGTACAGAAGGGTTTCCAGCGTCTGCTTTTCTTTTTCCCCAACAAACGAGCTTGCTGCCATGATCATAGCTGTCAGAACAGGGATCAATAAAAAGAAAATAGGCACCATGTTGTTTATCAATAGCTGTAAAAGGGATTTTCGAAGATCTGAACCTAGCATCCCTCCAGGCAGGATAACCAAAAGTTTTTGAAAATCTGCAGAATCTACCGGAATGAATCCCACAACAAGCATGAAAATGGATGGGAGAACGACCGCCATAACTATAGGAAGGCTCAGCAGTCCAATAAAGAGATTTCTGTTTTCAGTTACACTTCGGATATCTTTCTTAATCAAAGCTATTTGCATTGAGTTAATCATTTTAGAACTCCTTTCCTTCTGCTCGCTTTTCAATAAGGGTAAAATAAATTTCTTCCAGTGACAGTCTGCGAGTTATCACACTGTAAATTCTGCCATTTTCTTCAACTATGCGTTTGATAATATGTGGGATTTCTTCTTCTGATTTCACATTTACTTCATAATAGTTTTCCCCGACTTTTACTGAACTTATATCCTTTGGGAATAGGTCTGATTTTATGCTTACAGTCATCCCCGAAAAAATCATTGAACGAAGTTTCTCAAGATTTCCTGCTGCTAGCAAAACTCCGTCGGCAATGAGTCCGTATGAACTGCATATTTCCTGTGCGTACCTAAGTTGATGGGTACATAAAAAGATAGTTACACCCTCGTTTTCTGCAAGACTTTTAATCATATTATTTACGCTTAACACGCTTTCTGGGTCGAGACCGGAAGTCGGTTCGTCTAAAAAAAGAATTTTCGGACGATGAATCATCGCTCTCGCTAATGAAAGCCGTTGCCTCATACCTGTGGAATAGGTTTCCAATTTACGGTCTTTTGCATCTCTTAGCTCTAATTTTTCTAATAAATCCAAAGCACGGTTGTTGCTATCTGCAGTATTAAGCCCAAATGTTGCGCCATAAAAAACAAGGTTTTGAAGTCCTGTCATATTATTGTACATTTGTGCGTGTTCTGTAACGACTCCTGAAAGCTGGTGTACTTGCACGGGGTTTACGGAGGGGTCAATATCAAATATCTTGCATATTCCTTTGGTTGGAGATAATATGCCGTTCAACAGCTTTACAACAGTGGTTTTTCCTGCTCCGTTAGGACCTAAAAAACCAAAAACTTCGCCTTGTTCCAAAGTTAAACTAATATCATCTACTGCTTTTTTACCATTAGGGTATATTTTTGTTAGATTATCCGCAATAACAGCTTTCATCGCAATCACCTTTACTTAAGCAATACTTTTTGCTTTTATTATTTAATAAAGTTAACTCTAACCCGACTTTCACCTTAAAATTGAAAAAATGGCTTAAAACCTACATTCGTTTTATTGGGTCACTACATTTTATAAAGTCTAGAAATGCCTAATCTAAGCCATTTGGTCACTACAATCCGAAAGTCGGGTTAAAATATGATTTGAAGATCTTTATTGTAGATTTAGTATTTCTAATACATTATGTGTTCACCTTAGGACGCAAAGTCGTACTGATATTATTATTTTTTTATCGCACAATGACAATAGTACATTCCGTCAACAAAAGTGCCATCGCTCCCACAGCCGCAAAAACTGGTACTAGCACGACTCCTACTACGCCTGCCGTTACAGGGAAACTAAAAATTTCTTTACCATCTTTGTCCTTAATCATAATCTTTCTTGCGTTACCTTCCCTGATGATCTCTTTAATTTTCTCCATTAAATGCTCGCCTTTAACCTTGATTTCTTCAGTGTTATTTGTATTTGTTTCAGTATTATTAGTATCGCTCATCTTTCTAACATCCTTTCTTATTTGATCAACTTATTATAAATAAATTGCAGCGTTTTTGAAGTGCTTCTTCCATTTTATAAATTTCCTCTTAAAATCTATATTTTTACTATTTCTTATATCGAACTGCTGTGCCGTAAGCCATAACTTCAGCAGCCGGATCCATAATTTGAGCTGTCGAGTAACGAATAGTAATGATAGCATCAGCTCCCAAGTTTTGCGCTTCTTGTATCATACGTTCTGTTGCAGTAGTACGTGCTTCTTTCAGTAATTCCGTAAATTGAATGATTTCACCACCTACTATGGCTTTTAACCCAGCCATAATATCTTGTCCAATATGCTTTGTCAACACTATATTGCCTTGAACAAGACCCAGATGCTCCAGTTCTTTCCCTGCTATATAATCAGTTGTTGCTAAATCCATTTTATTTTCCTCCTAAAATTTTATTTATAATTATTTTAATATTGATATCTTTAAATATTACTCAGTTTTTTACTATGTATTTATGACCGACTAATTCATTATAAAATTCTGCAGTCGTTGCACTAACATAAGGAATTAAAAAAATCACTCCAATTCCAAAAGTTATAATACATAGAAGAAACCAACCAAAAAAGCTCAAATGAAGCACAAATAGATCCATCTTTTTTCCATTCATCATAAGTTTGCTTTGATTTAGTGCTTCTAATATACCGACTTCAGGATTTTCAGCCATAATGTAAGCTGCCATGGAGTATCTATAAGCTGCTATAATACCAGGGATTATAAAGAGCAAAGACCACAGAAAAGTAAATAAACCAGTTAATAGATATAATCCTAAAGCTTTGCCAAAATATGAAAATCTCGAAAATAAAGTTGAAAACTCCGTATATTATTCACTCATCTTTTTTACAGAACCAGCTCCCTCAATGCTTGGATTTACATTTGGATCTCCCTTATAGCTAATGCTCCCTGCCCCTGAAATAGTTGCATTTAATTGATCTGTACAATAAATTTCAGCACTTCCGGCTCCATTAATGGATATGCTTGAAACCTTAGTTTCTAAACCTGAAGCTTTGATCTCTCCTATTCCATCTATAGTCATAGTAGCATTTTCAGCACTTCCACTTAAACTCATTTTGCCTGCACCTGAAACCTTAGTGTTAAAATTTTTAACACTAAGCGAAATACTTAAATCACAGGCTCCTTCTACATTTAGCGTAAAAGTATCCACATTAATGACATCCGGTTCGCTAATTTTAACTGCTCCATTTATGGTGAGAGTATCTAAATTTGGATTAGAGATATATATTTTAGGTATAGAACTTGTATCAGTTATAATGCTCTTATTCCATTTTATATTTAGAGTATCACTTGATACTGACTCATTGAATTCCTTTAAAATGTTATCCTGCATGGAAACTTTTAATTCATTTGAACTTTTATTTGAATAGATGACTTCACATCCTCCATCAATATTTACTTTTGTATAATTAGAGACTTCAAAGCTGGAATCTTTCATTTCTCCTTGACCGTGAACAGCATTAGATCCTATGCTGACGCAAGAAATACATGCTATCATCATAAAAGTTAATATAAAGCTTAAAATAATTTTCATATAGACCTCCCTCAATAAATTTATTCAAAGTATGTTTATTAATTAGTGGCTTGAAGCTGCACTTGCAGCTGTGCTAGCGGCCACAATACAAATCATGATAGCAACCTGTTGCGCAATTATGAGCGATACAACACCAATTAATGCCGCTGACTTCATAGTCTGTACAGAAGGGATATAATCACACATGGTCAACATACCGGCATACATTAAGCGCTGCTTTGCTCCTATCCCAAGTGCACCAAATCCTTTTTGCTCTTTAAGAAAGTCATCCGCTTCCATGATCCCTTTTGCTAAAGTCTCTATATCCACATCAAGCAGTGCAAGAACGCCCAATGTTGCAAGTTCGTATTCCGTTCCATATTTATAATTATGGCTTTTCAAATATTCAAATAATTCCAACGTCTTTTTGCATTTTTGCTCAGCAGAGCTATCCCCTAAAGCTAAAACTTGGCTTAAAGATTGCACAGCATTTTTAAAGAAAAAACCTGGCTTTAAAATCTGATAGCATTTTTCCATCTCATCCTCTAAGTAGCCAGTGTCAAGACCAGATAAGACAAGCAGCGCAGCAAAAGTGCTATCCTCACTTGAAGTAAGGAATGGATGTACTTCTTTCATGTGATTATATAAAGTTCTTGTATTTTTAGCCATTTCCTCATATTCACCAGGTTCAGCAAGATCTGCTATCATAGTCGCAGTTACTACAAGGTATTCAGAACCCCAAAACAATTCTTTCAGCTTATTATAAACATCCAGTGTGCGATCCAATTTCTCTTTCGGATTATCAGAAAGGCTAAGCATTGTAACTGTTGCCATTCTTGATATGCCTCTAAAATTAGAGAATACGCTGGTATTTTCTTTAAGCAAATCCAGAGAATTGCGCATTATGTCTACATCGGCTTTCATATCCTTTGCTGTATAAAGCCAAGCACATAGAGGATAGATATACGAGTAGTTCCACTTGAATGCAGCTTTTATCGCATCTCTATTCTCTATAAATAAGTTGCAGCGTTTTTGAAGTGCTTCTTCCATTTTATAAATCTCCTCCTAAAAATATTATATTCTTACTATTTCTTATATCGAACTGCTGTACCGTAAGCCATAACTTCAGCAGCCGGATCCATAATTTGAGCTGTCGAGTAACGGATTGTAATGATAGCATCAGCTCCCAAGTTTTGCGCTTCTTGTATCATACGTTCTGTTGCAGTTGTACGCGCTTCTTTCAGTAATTCCGTAAATTGAATGATTTCACCACCTACTATGGCTTTTAACCCTGCCATAATATCTTGTCCAATATGCTTAGTCAACACTATATTGCCTTGAACAAGACCCAGATGCTCTAGTTCTTTCCCTGCTATATAATCAGTCGTTGCTAAATCCATTTTAATTTCCTCCTAAAATTTTATTTTATAATAACAGTTTTCTTTTTATATTCAGTCTGTTTACCAGTTTATGTTTGTGTTTACGTCACTAGCTTTTTCAATCACTCTGCGTTTGTATATAATCACCATCATAATCACAGTGATAGCCAGCCCAACGATGGAAACGATCAAGTTCAACGTAGAAACGCTATTTGCATTGAATGTTGAAAGAGCAGGAATCCCCATGATCAACACATTGATTATATTGTTTATCATATGTATAAGAATGGTGGCAAGGATGCTCTTTGTCCATAGGAAAACAAGACACAGGATTACTCCCACAGGCACAATGCTGATAGCCTG
>WQUF01000155.1 GCA_009785875.1 Oscillospiraceae bacterium
CAGGTAAGAGAAGTTATAAGCCAATTTGGTTATAAAAATACAGCAGAGATTAAACAGATCCACTTTGATGAAATTTATAACGCATTAGGTTAAATAGTAGCATGTCAAAAGCCAACAAGTTCAATGAGCTAGTTGGCTTAAGTTATAAGAAAATAAAAAAATGATCCCTTCTGAAATGTCGGAAAATGATTTAATCATAGATGACAAGGAGGAAAATAAAGAAGAAATTAAAGAAGAGATCAAAGAAGAGATCAAAGAGGATGAACCCACAGAGAATATATTAATAAAAGATTTAACTATAATTAATCAAAATGGGCAATTAGTCGCTAATAGTATAGAAGTTGCGGAAATGATAGGGAAAAGGCATGACAATTTAATGAGGGATATTGATTATTATGTATCAATATTAGATAACTCCAATACAGATTTAGAAGACAATACAAATTTGGTGAGTCCAAATTTGGACTCACCAAATTTGTTAAATGAAGATTTACCAAGTAGAAAATTTTTTATACCTGATGCTTATATTGACTCACAAAATAAAATACAAAGATGTTATTTAATTTTAAAATTAGGCTGTGATATGGTTGCTAATAAAATGACTGGTAAAAAGGGAGTTCTATTCACTGCAATGTATGTATCAAAGTTTGATGAAATGGAAAAAGCTTTAAAATCCAATATTCAAGCAATAGGCACACCATTAAATAAAAACCTGCTAGGAGCAAATTAACGACCTGAGCAAGCAACCGACTAAAAATTTATTATTCCTTTAAAGGCTAAAAATAAGCTTAAGCATTACAGTTAAACAGGTTAGAAACATCTATTTAAGCGGACTTGATAGACATTTACATAATACTGGAGTAAAATTATATTAATATATGTAAGAGGGTAACGTGGAATGAAAATAAGTTTATGAAATGGGAAATGAGAACTTAACTTATTATTATTCCTCGGCAAAAAAATTAAATGCCGATGGAGAACGACCAACGGCACGGAACAAAGTAGCGCAAAACACGCAGGGATTTTTATATTACCTGTATTGTAACACAATGTGCCATAAGTTTCAATGCCAAAATAAAATTTTAGGCAGGTGGTAAAAAATTGACAAATGAATTAACAAACAACTTGAATGAAATTAAGAGTTATTTTAATTTATTAGACAAGTTTCAAAATGCTAAACCTATAGGTAATGGAGTATATAGAGTCAATCCATGTCCTTTATGTGGATCTAAATCTAAAGACAGTGGACATTTTACTATATATGCACCAGGAGCAGGACAAAGCAAGGAAAATTGGTGGACTTATTCCTCATTTAATGGATGTTGTAAAGGTGGATCTATAATTGATTATTATAAAGAATTTAGAGGGATGACCCAAGAAGAAGCGACTAAAAAAGTAATAGATGAATATAACAATCATACAAATAACGTCCAAGCTTCAAAAAAAATAACGACAGCTAAGCCAATAGTAGAACCCCCAGACTTAACTTTACTTGTAGAACAATATCATAAAAATCTATTTGAATATACGATAACAGATAAAGATATAATACACCCATTGGAATATCTAAAATCTAAGAGAGGACTTACTGAAGAGACAATCAAATTAAATAAAATTGGGTTTTGTGGTGGAGGGTATAACGAATTTATAAAAGACTTCCCACAATTTAAAATAAAAGAAGCTGATACTATATATTATAAATTACTTTTTCCAGTGCTTGAAGCTGATGGAACATGTAAATATATTATATTCAGGCATAGTCCTAATGTAGATCAAGGAAACCGCCCAAAATATAGAAATATGAAAGGGTTATCAACTAGGATATGGAATGATAAATATTTAGTTGAAGATCCACCAGCTGACACTATTTTTATTTGTGAAGGTATAATAAACGCCTTATCGATTGAACAACTAGGATATAAGTCAATAGCAACTACTTCAACAAATAATCTTAACAAGTTGCTCGATATTATCAAAATAAATATTGAGAACCTCAAAAATGTTAAGTTTATTATTACTTTTGATAATGACGAAAATGAAGCAGGGCAAAAAGCTACAAAGAAATTAACAAAAGAATTTAATGTTATAGGGTTAAAATTTAATGTATTGAATCTAGATAATGGCATAAATGATATTAATGATCTGCTAGTATCAGATATAAATAAACTTAATGAATTATTAAAACAAACTATCGAAGCTACCCCAAAAGTTATCAATATTGAACCAAAAGGTATAGAAAAAATTTCAACAAATAGGAAAATAATAAAACTAGGAACATTTGAAAATCGTGAAGAATGTTGCTATTATTGCAATTACTCAGATGGAACTATCAAGCAAATTAGTAATTTTATAATAGAACCTATTGAGATACTAACAAGTACACCAGAAGCAGAACGAGAAAAATTTGTTGAAATGGTATGTTACATAAAAATGTTTAATAAAAAAATAAAAACTATTTTAACGCTTGAGGCTTTCATCGATATTAAAATTTTCAAAAAACAAATCGGTTTATTAGATGCAGTTTGTAATATTACAAATGGGGACTTGCCATCTATTCAACAAATAATAATAAAAAATTATGATATACCTAGAGTTAAAGCGTTAGAATATGCAGGCTTACATAACATAGATGGGGAATGGTTTTTTGTAACTGGTAATAAAGTTATAGATAAATATGGCAATGAAGTTAATAGCATGAGATTATCAGAATTAAAAAAAACGATTGATTCAAATATATTAAATTATGATCCAATTACAGAAGAAGAATTAAAAATAATTTTACCACTGGTTTTTAAATACAATAGACTAGAGATAACAACAACTATACTGCTTTATTCGATTGTATGTTTTATGAAGTACAAAATAAATAAACTTGATGATTTAGTATATAAAATACCAATATTAAATATAGTTGGAGAGGGTGGAAGCGGTAAAAGTGATACAATAGGTCAAATATTCAATAGCATAATTGGAGCTAAAAGCAGTAATACAATAAAAGCATCAGGAGTTACAGAATTCACATTATTAAAAATGTTAGATTCAAACAGTTCAATACCGGTTACTATTCAGGAGATTAAAGAAAGTAATGTAGCATTAAACCAATGGAAAATATTATCATCTACATTACAAAATAATTATGATGGGTATGGATCAGCAAGAGGGAAACAAGATCAAACTATAAATTATTATAAGAATTTAGCCCCAATAGTTTTATTAGGCGAATCGGGTTTTATAGCGTCAGCAGCTCAAGAAAGACTTATTAAATTATATTTTTCAAAAATAAATTTAGATGATGAACATATAAAAGTATTTTATGAATTACTTGAACATAAAAACCTATTATCTAAATTAGGTAAAACATTATTACTAGGTATGATGAGCCAAAATGCCGAGAATCTTATAAACATATTGAAAACACATGAATCTAGAAAATATTTAAAAGACCCACGAATAAATAGAAATCTATCATTTATGCTCACTGCATTAGGATTCTTCAAAGGTATATTAAGTCGATATGGTACTGATATCACATTAACAGGATATACTATTGATGAACTAAAGGAAGCCGTAAAAAATACATTCTATGAATTTAATATAGCAGAAAATGAGAAAAATAAAAGTACAATTGATTATATATTTGAATTCTTTGATTTTTTAATAGGAGAAGGAGCATTAAAAGATAAATATGACTTTGTTGTTAAAGATAATATGCTAAAATTTCAACTTAAAAATATAGAAAACAAGTTACCGAAATACAAAGAAGAATATAAAAAAAAAGGCTTAGAAATTCCTGAAGACTGGACTAAACAATTAAAATACATATCCTACTATATTACTAACGATGCTAAGGAAAGATTTATAGTTGATGAGTATACAAAAAAAACACAAGCTAAGCAATGTTACGCATTAGATTTAAATAAAATGAAGCATTTAGATATACAAAATTTAATTCCTAATATTACAAATAAAAATATAAATGGGAAATTCATTAATCTTGATGAAGTCGCTCAAGCAATGACTAATGATGAACAATTAAAAATTTTTGGAGACATTCAATAATTTAAAAGTGTAGTGGGAAATTAAAAAAAATGTAGTGAAAAATTAAAGAAAGAGTAAAAACAGGCTTAAACTAGTAATACCAATGTTTTAAACCTGTTTTATTTTTTGTGGCAGTGCTAAGCGTAGTGAATGGAATACTACACTTTAATTAATTGATATACAATGATTACACGCTTTTTTTTTAAGTTGTAGTGGATTTTTTAAAATGATACACACAGTAACTATTTATGCATTAAATTATTTTTCATATTTTAGAATTAATATTATTTCAAATAAAAAAAATTAAATAAATAAAGTTAATATCTATATAAAATTAAATCCACTACAATTATATAAATATGCCATATAAATATTGATATTACTATATTATATATGTAGTGTATTAAGTACTACATATATAATATAAATAGAGATAAATCAAGTATTATCAATAATTTTATGCGTAGTGTTAAAAATGTTAAAATCCACTACAATTATATATAAAATATAGATAATAGGTTATAAATCAAGTATTATCAATAATTTTATATGTAGTGGGAATATGAAAAATGAATGTTATCAATAGCTGTAATGGCATTATTTTTATTTGTAATCTCGTTACTGCTATCAAATAAACTATTATCTTACCTGATACCATTGAAGTATAAAAAGCTATTTAACTAAGCCATTAGTCAATAAAAATAGTTCTTGGGACTTCAAAAAAACAGGCATTATTCTAAAAAGTTTATTAATCATATGTCTATAAGTGTCAGTATTACGGCATTTCATGAAATAAAGTCCACTCAAACTATTGTAAATAAATGGTTTTAATGATACAATATAGACATAATATAGTATTATCATAGTGTTTAGTGTGCTCTTAAGGGAGATGGAAAACAGAAAATGCAGAAGCTTTATTTTACAAGAGAAGCCGCTGAAATTTTAGAAGTAACGCCTAAAACAGTTCGTAAATATTGCCAGTCTGGACTATTAGAAGCTAAATTTATAGGTTGTAAGTGGTACATCTTGGAAGAGAACCTTGAAAAATTCATTAAACCTGATATAGTGCCAGATATCAAGATTGAAAATGATTATCATGGAGATATCAAAAGGGTAGAAATGGAGTCTATAGAATGGTAACCGCTACAAATTATATCATCCTGGTAGATACTCGAGAGCAAAAAAATGATCATATCTTAAATTATTTCAAGCAAAATTCTATTCCTTACAGGCTTCAAAAGCTTGATTATGGGGATTACTCAATCATAGATGATAGTAACATGGTTATGCCGATTTCAATCGAGCGCAAAGCCTCTATAGATGAGTTAATAAATAATTTTACTAATGGGCGAGAAAGGTTTGTTGAAGAGTTTAGACGGGCGATAATAAAGCAGTGTACTTTAATCTTAATGGTTGAGGATCTCTATGGATACAAAAAAATAGTACATGGAGTTTATAGAAGTAAAATGAACCAAAATGCACTTTTAGGATCACTAAAAACCTTTGAATCAAGATACTTTTTTCAAACTTCATTTATCCAGAAGGAACTAGCAGGGCATTTTATATATAACACACTGCTTTATAATGCCAGAGAATACAAGAAATTAATTGAATTTGATAACAAGATATTTAGTTCAAAAGCAAATTGAAAGGAAGGTTTAGAAAATAAATGGAAATTTTAAATCTAGAAAAAACAGACTATAAAAATAGGGTAGCTATTGCAAGCTGGAAACGAGGACAAGACATTGACGGTACACCTTTA
>WQUF01000156.1 GCA_009785875.1 Oscillospiraceae bacterium
ATACACTTTGGGACTCAATACCCCATAGTTTCATTTTGGGGTTACTAATTACTCGGTTATAATCAACGGTGTTAAAGTCGATATTAAGATCAGCTGCTCCTGTTTCAACAGCAATAGTGCGGTTGGAACCTTCAGGGATGATTTTGAATGTCAAAGATTTATTGAGCGCAAGGTCCTGTCGATTAAAATAATCATCGAATCGAACTAGCTTGACACTATCACCAATGGTTCGGCTTTCAAACTTATAACGCCCGCTTCCTATTGGGTGAGCCCAGTTGTCAGCATCAGCTACATCGCTATAGTGTTTTGGAACAATACAACAAGCCTGATGTGTTAAAGCAGTAGGTAGTGCTGGGTATGGACCATCGGTAGTGATGGATAAAGTATCATCATTAACTTTGGTGATTGCCAAAACAGGTTTGAACAAAGCACCAATGGCAGTACCATTTTTGGTTCTGTTGAGGGAATAAACAACATCATCAATGGTCAAGGTAGTACCGTCATGGTTTTTCACACCAGTGTAAATGGTGAATTGCCATTCTGTGTCGCTAACTCTTTTGTATTCTTTGCAAAGTTCAGGTACACCGTTTATCTTATCGTCAAAGGTAAATAACTTAGAATAAACATTGTTGATTATGTAGCCGTTCCATAAGTCTGAAGTGTTAACAGGATCCCAGGACACTAAATCCTGTGCCTGCACGATGGTTATATCCCTGTTATAATCATCGTCTGGGCTGGGAGTATCTTCTACAGGAGTCAAATAAGATGCCGAGGTAGCCGACCCGGAGTTGTTAGTCTGGTTATTGTTGTTTGAGCAACTGGAAAGCAGTAATGATAGCGTCATAAGTGCAATAAGTAGCAAAGTGAAACGTTTCATTGAATATCCTCCACTTCTTTTTTGTTTATGTTTCTTTTAATATTATTTTTTACTAGGAACTTATAACCCAAAGGAATAGCAGATATTAGTTAAATGTGAACCTTTTCTCTTGCTGTTTAGGCTAAGACCAGTTGAATTACTGTGTAAACAAAGTTTGTAATACACATTATAAATTCGTTAGAACGATTATACCATAAACCCATACAAAAATATAGATATAATTTATTTATAAAAATGAAGTTTGCATGTCTTATCGCCTTTTGCAATAGTATCAGTTAAATCAAATTTATATCCCATAGCTTTAGCGATACCGCGATCTCCGTCCATAGCGATGTCGCAAAGTTTGGCACATTCTTCGTCACCGATATCAAGCTTTTTCCATGCATCTACCAATGGGCAGTGATGAAATTCTATTTTCAGATCTTCTTCTGTGCTTTCTTGAACATCCATTTCAAAAGTACCGACCCCGACATCATTAAGAAAAACGTCTTTAAAAGCTTTAAGGTCTTCAGGATCTTTGCATTCCTTTTTAAAATCTGCTCCATGTATGCTTCCTGTGCGTGAAACTGCATTACGAGCTATCTTTTCAGCAGGTGCGCCTTCTTTTTCAGCCTCTTCGAACATCAAAGCCATCCAAGTAGCGCGATGTTCTATTGCTTTCCTGTTTATATTTATTTTTTCTTCATAGAACTGGTTATCACTTTTTATATCTGACATAGTTATCCTCCTAAAATATTATCTATATATCAATGATATATCAGCATCATTATAATGTCAATTTAATTCAAAATAGCATATAATACTATAAAATGGTGTATAATTTAGATATACTTATGTTGATAAAAATGGAGGTGAATGAAATGGCATGGCCTACACATATTGTTGCTGCTGCTGGATATGTAGAAGATGCAAATGGAAATATGTTGCTTGTAAAAACTAATAACAGAGGATGGGATACTGCAGGTGGACAAATAGAAGTTGGCGAAAATATTGAAGAAGGAGTATTGCGTGAAATTTTAGAAGAAAGTGGGATAAGGGCTTCTGTCAAATGCTTAATAGGTATCTATTCAAATGTGGGACAACACCTTGGTTATGATGGCGTTACAAACATTCCGACAAAAGTAATGTTCGATTTTTTGTATGATTATATAGTAGGTATCTAAAGATATATCTGAAAAGGAGTATAATTAAAGATGAGATTTAAAATATTAATGTTTGCTCTGGCTTTTGTTTTTCTGCTTTCCTCTTGTCAGGGGAATATCAGTAAATCTACTACTACGACTACTCAAAATGTAGAGACCACAGAGCAGGAAACAACAAGTAGCGGAGAAGAAAAGGAGAACAATTCTATGACAAAACTTTTATATCAAGGACATGGAAGTTACAGGCTTACATCAAAGGATGGTATCGTTATTTACGTTGACCCTTATGCTGGAAAAGGTTACGATGTACCAGCTGATATAATTTTAGTGACTCATCAACACAGTGACCATAATAAAATTAGTTTAGTCACTCAAAAAGAAAACTGCACCGTTATTACAAATGTTGAGGCTCTTGAAGGTGGAAAGCATAATTCATTTTCAGTAGATGGAATAGAAATTCAATCAGTTGAAGCAGCTAATAAGAATCACGATCCTAAACAATGCGTAGGCTTCATGATTAATATCGATGGAATTTTGGTTTACGCAGCAGGTGATACATCTAAAACAGACCAAATGAATACATTTTCTACTATGGGGATAGATTATGCGTTATTTCCTTGCGATGGCATATACAATATGGGACCAGAGGAAGCTGCAGAATGTGCACAAATAATAGGTGCAAAGCATAATATACCTATACATATGAAGCCTGGTGCTTTATTCGATATGAAGGTTGCTGAGAGTTTTAATGCACCAAATAGACTTATCGTTCAGCCTGGAGAGGAAATTATTTTAGAGCATGTAAACAGTACAGATACTGAAAACTTAGGAGCAGGGGTTGATAAGCGCTTTGTTGGGCTGTGGCATGGTATGAAAATGGTAGCAGCGGGGTTTGACGAGAGGTATGCTTTTTACGACGATGGTACATTTATTTATGGCTCTTCTGAGATGAATGAATCAAAACAGGAGTTATATAAGACAGGAACATGGAGCGTCGCAGATGGTGAGCTTCTATTAACAGTCGAGGCTCGTTGGATTTTGCCTGTAGGAAATATAGAAGATATAGTTCCAAATGATGAACTAATTATAGTTAATGATGAAGTAGTCAAAAAAATATGCAATCCACCAGAAGTAGAAACATACAGTATTGCTCAAACCGGAACGGATTCAGAAACAGGTAGGGATACTATCTCGATAGATGGCATAACTTTTTATAATTTCGATAATCAAACCAATCTTTTTGATGGGTATTATAATCTTGAAAAAAAATTGTAGATGGTGAAGTTAATGATTGATTTGCATATTCATTCTACTTATTCAGATGGAACTTGGTCAGTGAATGAAATTTTCACAAAAGCACAGAAGGTTAATATAACAGCTCTTTCTATTACGGATCACAATACCATTGAAGCTTATAACGAAATAGGAAAAAAACCAATCAATTTCGCAGGCAGACTCATTAGTGGTGTCGAAATAGACTGCATCGCTAATAATTCCAAGATAGAGCTTTTAGGGTATGACTTTGATGATTTTACTATTTTGGATGCTTGGCTAAAAGAACATTATTCACTTGAAAAGAATAAGATGTTTAGGAGAGGCGAATATGATAGACTGCTCAAAAAAATGCAGGAATATGGTATTAAGAATAACTGTGATCCAATATATGAAAATCAAGAATATCTACCCCATACAGCAGTGTATAGGGAGATAAAAAAGTTTGAATCCAATGCAGCTTTCATGTCTGAAGCAGAATGGAATAGTTTAGAGACCTTCTTTAGAACAGCGACTACCAATGCAAAATCATTATTTTACATTGATTATACAGGCTTACTTCCTTCTGCAGAAGAGGTCGCTACAAGTCTAAGAAAAGCAAATGGCAAAGTATTTTTGGCACATGTTTACTTATATGGAGTGAATGATCATATTCAATTTATTGATGAGCTCTGGAAGAATGAAATCATAGATGGCGTTGAGGTGTATTATACAAAATTTACAAAGGAACAGACCGATACTTTATGCGATTATTGCAAACAAAATAAACTCTATATGTCCGGTGGTTCTGATTGTCATGGGGATAAAGGAAACATTAATATTGGAATAGGATATGGGAATTTAAATGTTCCGGAAAGCATTTTAACTGAATGGATTCCATAAGATACAGGAAAACTATTATTTTTATTCTGTTGATGGCGAAAAAAATAAGAAACAAATCGAGGATGAACTCGCTGATGTTTTTGGACAAATCATAAGAATTGCTGATTATTACCAGATTGACTTGCTGGAAGCGCATATAGAAGCACGAAAAGGAGAGGCACGTGGATTAGAGGAAAGGGGAGTTTAAATAATTATAATAAGAAAAGCAGAACCAAGTCATGTTCATAAAACAATTAAACAGAGACTTGAGGAATACTATGATAAAGATATTGAAACTATATTAGAAGAAGCAGAAAATGATAGTGAAAAAGCTATTGAGATTGATTGGGGAAAACCAGTGGGTGACGAAGTATGGTAAACCAAGGGGACATTATAAAAAACTAAAACAAAAGGTATAATATTTATGTATCATAAAGGTACGCATATTAAGTATCTCGCTCACAGCAATGCGAATAATAAATATGCTGTAAAACAGTATCTCGCTACCGGCAATGCGAATAACAAATATGCCGTGAATAAGATTAAAATTTCTCCCGCTTTACAGCGGGGGTTTCTTTTTAAGGGGTTTATAAATGGAAATTACTAAAGGATACTTATATTATCATTTTTTCTTTATTATGTACAAAAGCTCATTAATATACTCTTTTTCAAAGCAATACTCAAATTCTTCTTCAGTAAAATTATTTTTTATGAAATTGTTATAAAAGTTTTTCATACCTACATTTTTACCCGATAGCGTCTTTGTTGGAAATGTTATTGTAAAGTATTCAGAATCTATTTCCTCTATTATACGTTTAGAAGATCCTTTTTGTTGCTGTTCAAAGAGTGGAAGAATCTTAAACAAAAAAACATTTTCCACATGAATATCAGGCACCTTATATAAAACATCATTGGGAAAAGCATGACCATCGATGTTTGTGGATGCGAAAAAGATATTTAAAAGCTTGATGAGTTTTAAATTGATATCGGTGGCAAAATATTTTCCTCCATATAATTTTTTCATATTTCCGAGAAAAAAAGGGTTAAGACCACAACCTATATCGAGGATAGAACATTCATCACCTGTGACAGAAAAAATATCTCTATACATTTCTTTTGCAAAACTAATTCTTTCTGCAGTAGAAGAGTGCAATGCTTCTACCATAGGGAAACTTTTTGATAATTCATAATTCTTATAAATAAATTTAATGCTATCATCGCTGATAAACGCACCAGAGATTTGATACAATTTAGTCTTTACCGATTTAATGATTTCCTTATCTGACTTATTTTTTTTCATTTCATTTTCAGAAATCCTAATGATAGTCTCATCGCATATAGAATTATATTTTTTAGATGCTTTTATAGTGTTAACACAATCTTCAATGTTCATAACCTTTTCCCTCTCAATAGTTCCATCAAAGTCGTATAAAATCTCAAATTATGGATGGTAGATAATCTCAAAGATAGAGGATCGCCTATAGAAAACAAGTGTTGCAAGTATGATTTTGAGTAATTCTTACAGCAAAAACAATCACAAACAGAAGATATAGGCGATTTATCTGCTATGTACTTATCATCCATGATATAAAGGTATGAATAAAAATCTTCGTCAAAAATATTTTCTGAATTATAAACATAAAGCC